>VGKX01000159.1 GCA_016866895.1 Candidatus Parvarchaeota archaeon | reverse complement strand
CAAGCTGCTGGCGCAGGGTTGTCGCCTCCCCCAAAAAGACTGAAGCAAGCAGCATTGACACAGCAGGGGTTGGCACAAGAAGGGCGGTAGCAAAAGGAACGCCTATTCTCTTCATTGATTCATAGTAAAACAGGTAGGACAAAAGCCAGCCTAGGATGCCATGGAGGATTACAAATGGCAGCATGCCTGCCTGGATAGCAGATATTTCGGCCCCTTCAAATGCGACTGCAAGGGACAAAGGCCCGATTCCCCCCATGGCACTTGCAGCACAAACAAGATGCAATGCACCGATGTTTTCTATCTGGTTGTGCGACAGCGCATACCCAAGCTGCACGCAGGCGACGGCAGCAATGAAAAACGCCGCAGTCCAGCCCTGCCCTGTGAACAGCTCGCTTGTGTCAGACAGGGCAAACCCGACAGCCGCAGCCGCGGCAACCACAAGTGCAAGGCGAAGCTTGTGCGGTTTTTGGCCAAAAAGAAGGAAGCTGAAGGCAAAGGCAAAAACAGCCTCAAGCTGGAAAATTATTATGCCAACAGTGGCACTGGAGTGTTTTTGCGCAAGGAAGAAAAATAGGGAGAAAAGCACATAGGAAAAAAACACAAGCTTCCAGATTTTTTTTGCGGCCGGAAGCACAAGGCCAAGGCTCCCCGTGGCTGCAATCAAAAGTAAGCTTACGGCGGCTGCGGCAAGCATGGACAAGGATGAAAATGCAAGCGGGCTAAGGTAGTTGAGCGTGAACTTGGAGGTTATTGGAAGCAGGGCGCTTGTAAGAAGCGTGAGTATGCCAAAAACAACGCCGCTTTTTATTTTATCTTCCACCAGCCGTCCCCTTTTCTTAAGACAATAAGACTTGCGCCTCATGACTTAGGCTCGCGACTTTTTTCTTGGCGCCTTAACAAGAAAAGACGATGAGAGGTTCGCTGATGCGACTGCAGCCTCTTTTTTTGCAAGCTTTGCAAGAAGGGCGCTAACAGGAAGGCTAATTCCGGGCTTTTGCTGCCTTTCGGAAAGCCTTGCAAGTGACAAAAGGGACTCGACCCTCTCCCGGTCAAGTGAGACAATGTCAGGCTGGTGCGCATTTAACAGATGCCCCATGTTGCCTGTAGCCACAGATGAAAACGCGGGGCCTTGCTTGGAAAAGCCAAGGCTGCCTTCAGCACCCAAAGCCAAGTGAACTGGTTTTTTCCTGCTTGCCATAAAAATCACTTATTGTTTATGCCCCAACAGGTTCAAATACCCTTGCAAACTGGCAGGCCAGGGGCAAACTAAAATGTTTTTAAGAATTTCATTTTCAATAAGTAACAAAATCCCAAAAGAAGTAAAATTCCAAAAGAAATGCTAATCTAGTTGCAAGGCGACCAAAAAATGGCAGGCGAAACAAAAAAAGGCATGTACGAGCTTCTGGCAGAAGTGATGGCGCTAGGCGCCCCGCGCTCTGACGCGGAGCTTGTTGTTGACGCAATCATGACGCAGCGCTCAGCAAGCTGGATTAACAACGAGACGGTGGAGTGCGCTGCAATGACTGAGAAGCTCAACAAGTACCTGTCAGAAAACTCGCACCAGATTAGCGCAAAAATAGGGGAGGTTGGGATGGGCAAGTTCATATGGGAGCTGAAAGCAGCCCACAGGGAGGAGTATTTTCCCCCGACATTCTAAGGCAGAGGAAATAAAATTTCACAATTAGTTTTGCGGTTTTACCCAACCAGGCTCCTTAATAGCTCAAAGGCCCTCTGCGTATCGCGCTTGTTGACAACCAAAAGCGTGTCGTTAATGCAGGATATGAATTCAACAACGTTTATGCCTTCGCGGGCAAGAACATTGAGGATTAGGGCAATGACGCCAGGGGTCGTTTCAAGGGTCGGAGGGCTTTTTAGGACAATCAAATCGTAGTTGCCCTGCAGCTTCTCGCCCTTGCGCAGGCGTATCTTTCTTGCATCCACGCTGTCGACAACTGCCATGTAAGAGCCCGAGTTGTTTGACTGGGAGATTGTCGGCACGTTTTCGGGAACCTCGCGGCTTGCCTCGAAAACAGACACTGCCGAGCGTATCTCAATCCTGCTTGAGGAAAGCACTTGCCCTATTCCCTCGTCAAGATAAGTGCTTTTTATTTTCTCAGACTCGGCCTGCCGCAAAAGCGCGGCCTTTATCGCATTCACATTTTGCATCTTTCCGTAGATTTCCTTTGCCGCAAAGCGCGCAAGGCCCGTGTAGTTGAAAACCCCCAAGGGCAAAAGCTCCTTGATTAGCTGGCGCTGCTTTAGGTATGCCCTGACGTCGTCCGAGACTTTTGCCATTAATTATCACCAACAAATGCATGCAGCAGCTGCAAGATTCATGACACCAGAATCCATTGTTCCATATGGCACTATTTGTCCTGCCGTTGTTATGTTTCATACGCTATGCTTATAAGGGCAAGAGGGGCGGTAGAATCATGAAACAGACAGCATTAGCCACACCGAGTTCCAGGATGCAGGTTGAAGGGGGGGCTGGAAAGCTCGATTTGCGCCACATAAAACCCAGCGCCTACAATGAATTTGGAAAACTGAAAGTTGTAGTGGTCCAAAAGCCCACGTACCTAGGAGAAGTTTGGAGCAACGGGTTGCCTATAAATGAGTGGGAAGCAAAATCCGCTGCCCCGAAAAAGGATGTTGCCTTAAGGCAGCACGAGCAGATGGTAAACGCCATGGAAAAGCACGGCGCGCAGGTTATTGAGATTCCTGCAAGCAA
>VGKX01000158.1 GCA_016866895.1 Candidatus Parvarchaeota archaeon | reverse complement strand
GCCAATTTCAAGCCCTCAAAGCCTGATTCCCAAGATTCTTTCTAGTGGCATGGTTTTGCGGCATGAAGCCACATTGGCTCTGCTTTGATGGTTTGCAGCTTAGTTTTGCCGGCTTGAAGCTAATGCTTTTTTTGGCTCCAACAGCTTTTCCAGGCCTTCTGGCATTTTTTGGCATCAATTTTGCAGCATATTTTGCCATTAGTCCGCTTTCTTACTTTTTGTATCACTATAAACGCCATTCTTACAACTATAAACCATCCTGTGCAACAAACAAGGCGCACAATTCAGCAAAGTTAATAAACAAAAAAGCGAATAATCTTTTGAAAGTAATATGGACATACTAAAACCGACTTGTTTTGCAAGCGCCTTATGGTGGTTTGAATGAAAAAGCCCAACTCTTCCAAAAAAAGCATCAAAAAATCCAAGCCTGCCCAAAAAAAGCCAAAATTGGCAAAAAGGGCGCAAAAAAAGGCAATGCCAAAGAAAAAGCCGCACTCAGCGCAGCCTAGGAAAAGGGCATCTGGGATGCACGTGGTTTCCTCAAAGGCAAACATGCCAAGGATGGTAAAGCAAATTGAAGCAAAGGACGTCTCATCGTCGGTGCGGGAATCCATCGACCAGCTTAAGGGGTCGCTTCAACCCCACTACACATATGTGGAGACGGAAGTTGAAGTTCCAAAGGCCCCAGTCATTCTAGATAAGGTTTATCTGCAAAGAATAAGCTTTGAGATTTCAGGCATACGTCAAGCTTTGGAAAGGATGAACAAGCAGCTTGACAAGCTTGAAGACGAGCTTCAGGCCCTTTCAGACTAGCGTTAAGTCAATTTGGCTTTGCAAAACTGCTTTTATCCCTAGTCAAAAATTCCTAGCCAAGAATTTTCCTCAGCTTTTTTAGCCTCTCGTTAATTGTAATCTCCGGCTTTAGCCTGTCAAACATCATAGTCCTTCCTGCATAGGACATGATTTCCCTTTTTTCCACCCCTGTTGCCTGCGAGGCGTTGCCAATGGAAAAGCCCTGGGCATATATTGTAGTTGCCGCCTTGAGCCGTGCCTTTGTAAGAATGTCAGTTGTGAATCTTTTGTCCGAGGCGTCCAGGTTCTTGATTTGCCCAATCACATTTTCAATTGATGCCACGGCTTTTTTTTCATCCCCTGATTTTGTTGCATCGGAGGCTGCCTTAAGGCCTGCCTGGATTGCTGAAAAATAGCCTGCTATGTTTGGCCTGTTCCAGTAGCGGGGCTTTGAAAGCACTTTTGCAAGAACATATGAAATTATCGCAAGGTCGTAGGTTTTCCGTTCAAATCCAAGTGCCATTGCTGCAACGAACCTGTCGTTCAGCTTTCTCAATGCCCGTATGTCCCTTTCCTTAAACGCCTTGAATACGTCGGCAGGGCTTGCCTGCTGTTGCACCGGTGTCATGGTTAGTTATGTCGTGCGGGCGTTTTTAAACCCCCTGCATGCGGTTTATTTCACGTCGAAGCAAAAATAGGCTTTTAAATCTTTCTGTTTATAATCATGATACAATCATGACAAGTTTGCAGCATTATCGCGAACCTGTCATAAGGGTTGCAGGGAGGCAAACCCTTCTTGCGCCAAAACATGGGGCGGAAAATTCCAATAGTTTGTGATAATCCCTTGAGATAAAACAAACCGTGATATCGAAACTGTGATGCTATGTCGAGTAATTCTGGCAAGGATGTATTTAAAGCTTCTCAGGAGGTTGCAAGCGCAAGCAAGGCCCGTGCAGATTGTGGCTTTGCCTTTGAGCAAGTCTCAAAAGTCGAGTCAGAGGTTGCAGCGGAGCTCAAGTCAGAAATTGCCAAATTTAAGGACCCAACCGTGTTTGGCGCACTGCTATACCGGACTGTCCGCGAGCGGGAAAGTTCAAACCTGCTTTTCAAGGCGCTTCTCTCCAAGCTAGAGTCAATTGAGTCCAGGCTTGACGCGCTTGAAAACCAATCAAAACAGGCTTCGGCTCAAATTTCATCAGCAGGCTTACAACAAAATCAAGCACAGTTTGGCGTTCAAGTGCCGGTTGCTTCAGCATACGTGCAACAAGCCCAGGTTCTCTCATCGGGCCAAATCCAGCAGCAGGTGCTTGTGCCTGAAATAGACGCGCAGATTATATCGTTTGTCCAGGTCTCTGGCCATGTCAGCGCAGAGGACGTCCAGTCAAAATTCAAATACAAGGGAAAAAACGCAGCAAGCGCAAGGCTCAATCGGCTTTGCAGCATCAACCTGCTTGAAAAACAACAGGTTGGACGAAAAGTGTATTTTAGGGTACGGAGTTGATGCTCCTTAAAGCAAGGCGACCAAAACCCGGATGCTCGAAAGCAATTTTAAGTGATTTTTTGGGGCATCCGGGCTTTACGCTTCTTTTCGGGGTATCGGGGGCGGCCTAAATAGACCTCCCACAAACAATTATTTTTGCCGCCCCTCCCCCACCCACTCTGCCAAAATGACATGTTCATGCTCACAAAGCCGCAGTCGCATAATAACAATACAGTTCCAAGGAAATCCAGTTTGGCGCTAGAGCGCCTGTCCCAATATCCAAATGCATATGGGCAAGCAGCCTTAGTGATGCCAAGGGTGGGTCAAATATGGGAGAAGGAGAAGAAACCGTTGTAATAACCGTTGATGACCTAGTGGAGCACACGGTGCTCTCGCGCAAACTTTCGGAAACCAGGTACAAGCGAGACTATCTGGTAAGAAACGGGGCCATGGCAGAAGACCTGCACGTAAATTCTCTTACAAAG
>VGKX01000157.1 GCA_016866895.1 Candidatus Parvarchaeota archaeon | reverse complement strand
CTTCCGCGCTGATTTGAAACAGGAAAAACATGCTTGGACTTTGTGTTTCTTCTTATTTTAACACTTCCCTTTAAGTGGATCGCTTTAAAGCAGCTTCCAAAGGCCCGTTTGCCCTAATTTGGATAAGATTTGTTTTCACAAAAGCAAATCAACTTCGTGCCTTACCCCGAATTTTCCGGAAAAATAGGCGGCAGGCTCTATTGCAACCACGCAGCCCTTCTCAAGCCTGTCTTGCGATTTTAGGCCCAAGGAGGGGCGCTCGTGCACCTCAAGGCCCACCCCGTGGCCAAACGAGTGTATCATCTTTGGAAGCCCGCTCTTTTCCATCAGCCTTTCGCCTGCCTGCGCAAGCTGCCGGCCCTTGTCAAACTCACCGGATTTTGCCCTGTCGCATAGCTCATGAGTTATTTCCACAAGCTTGTCATATGCCTGTCTCTCCCTTCCGCTTTTTCCCTGCCCGAAAAAGAAGCATCTTGTCAGGTCCGAACAGTAATTCCCGCAGCGCACTCCAATGTCAACAAGCAGGTGCGATTTGATTTTTGCCCCCGTAGGCACACTATGCGGAAAGGAGGAGTTTGCACCTGTTGCGACAATGGGGGAAAATGACGGCTCTACCCCCGCGTCAAGCATCAGCTTTTGCACCAACACCGCAGCCTGCCTTTCACCCATTCCTGCGCGCAGCAAGCCTTCAAGCTGCAGGTAGATGTTTTCTGTTATTCTGACGGCTTTTTTGATTAGGGCTTTTTCCTCTTCAGATTTGACTGCCCTTGCAGCCAAAAGCGCCTGGCTTGCATCAACAATCTTTGCCCGAGTCAGTTTTTTGAGGAAAGCAGAGGTTGAGAGTTTTGTTTTTTGGAAATCCAGCCGGAGTGTTTTTGCGCCCTTGAGCTGATTGGATAGAATTTTCACAAGCGCATCATTTGAATCGTAAGTGATGACATTGAGTTTTTTGTTTTGCCCTGAAGCCTGCTTTATCACATATTCCTCATTCATTTTTGAAGTGACAATGGAACAGGAATTTTTGCTTGCAACAAGAAGGCAGCCGTCTGCATCAACTCCAGTCAGGTAGAAAAAATTCGCGTTTGGGGCTCCAGGCTCATCCCCGCTTGGCAAAAGCAGCCTTGAGCCGCAAAGCCCGCCTTGCACTTGCGCAAGCCTTTTTGCAAACCCGGCCATAAGCACAGACCCCAGTTCTAACTTAATGCCTTTTTCAGCTTTTCAACCAGGCTTTTGTTGCCCATGTAAAGCGGCACTCGCGAATCCGCGTCCGCATCGGCAACATCAAGCAATGAGGATTTGCCAGACCAGCTGGCCCCGCCTGCCTGCTCCCAGATAAAGCCCATCGGGGCAGCCTCATAAGTAAGGCGCAGCTTGCCTTTAGGATTTTTTCTTGTGGAAGGATAGGCAAATATGCCGCCCCTGTGAAGTATTTGAGAAAAATCCGCGACAAAGGTGCCGCAGTACCTTACCCTGAGCTTCTCCTTGCGAAACAGGTCCTTTGCAAAAGAAAGGAATTTTGCATCCCAGTCAAGCGGGTCGCCGCCAAGGCCAAACACTTCCCCAGGCTCGGGTATCTTCATGTTGCCTGCCAAAAGATAGAACCGGGCATTGCCTTGCGAGTCATAGTGCTTTACAAATTCATGCGTGCCGTTTCCTGTTGTATAGACAAGCGTGTTGACAGGCCCATAAAGCTTGTAAATTGCCGCAACAAGCTTGCGCCCCGCCTGAGGCAAATCCTCACGATAGACACCGACAATTGTCCCAAACGGATTGTTTGTGACAATGTTTGAAGAGCCGTCAAGCGGGTCAAGCGTGACAACAAATGGGGCTATTTGTATGGCTGATTTTGAATTTGTGCCCGGGATTGTTTCCGGCATTGTCGTTGCAACAAGCGGCTCTTTTAGCTCCTCCGAATAAATCTTCCTGACCAAACCGGTTTGCACGAACTTGTCGCACAGGTACCCGTTAATCCACTCGTCAAGCTTTGCAACAGCCTCGCCGTACTTGTTCTTGTCGCCCATTGTGCCTGCCAGGTACCTTGGGAAATGATGCTGGGCGTCAAGTGCTATATGTGAAAACGACAAGATAAGTTTTGCAAGCTGCGGCTCGACTTTTTGTGATTTGAGATGCTCTTCAAGAGTTATTTGCTTTTGTTCCATCGTGACAACCAAACTTGTTTTTTATTTTGAGGCAGACCCGCACACCTACTTGAAAATTACTTTTTTTATTTCCTCGGTGATTTTCATCGGGTTGTCATTCTGCCAGACATTTCTGCCAACAGCAAGACCGCACCCGCCGCCTGCCATTATGTCCCTTACCTTTGCCAAGAATTCGCCGTCTGGCTGCTTTGAACCACCGGCTGAAATGACCTTGCATCTTCCGGCTGACGCCACAACCCACTTCATTGCATCAATATTTCCAGGATAATTTATTTTTACAACATCAGCCCCAAGCTCAAGTGCCACGCGTGCCGCATATGCCACCATTGCCGGGTCCTTCTCGTCCTTCACATATTTTCCCCGCGGGTATGACCAAACAACGCAAGCCAAGCCATAATCGTGAGCCTCTCTTTCAATTGCGCCAAATTCCTTGAACATCTGCGCCTCCATTGGCGAGCCTACATATATGGTGTAACCGACCGCATCAGCCCCAAGGTCAACTGCCTCCTTCACGTTTGCAAGCTGCGGTGAATATGCCTCGTCCTTTGGCACTATTTCAGTCCTGCCGTTTAGCTTGAGTATGAGAGGCACCTTGCCTGAATAATTCTCCTT
>VGKX01000156.1 GCA_016866895.1 Candidatus Parvarchaeota archaeon | reverse complement strand
GGAGAAGACAGTAGTTGACGGAAAGGAGCATGTGAAGATAACCGAAAGCAAGCTTGCCCTGGCGGAAAAGGACGCCTTCAAGGATTTGCTTGATGTAATTAAGCGGCGCAATGAGTGGTGGTACAAGGGCGGCGTGTGGGCGTGGAAATATGTCAACCTTTACCTCCCGCTTCCCTTCTAGGCCTGCAAAAAATTTTATCGCATTTGTCTTGGTGTGTTTGCTTGCAAAACAGTCCATTGGCAATAAGCCCAAGCCAGCACCGCACAGTTTTGGCCTGCATAATGCCGGTGTTTCTGGCCCTCCTTATTCTTCCTCAGACATTTGCACTTGACCCATTTAGCGCAAGCGGCCTTGCAAAGTCGCAGGTTGAGGCAGATGTGCTGCTCGAGCAAAGGCAGCTTGCAAACCCGCAGGAGTCCCTAAGGTTGGATGTCCGTTTGTCAAACCCGGCAGACTCGGCCCAGGAAGTTTATATCTCCAGGCTTGATGGCTCCACACTTGTGCCCCTTGGCCTTGTGGCAAAGCTCCAGCCAGGCGAGATAAAAGAGGCTTCGTATTATTTGGAAGTGAAATACTCAGGAAAGCTTTCCCAGTCCAGTACCTATTACATAGTTTCGGCCGATGACACCGGGACACTTTCCCTGGCAACCAGCTTTACGCACACGGAAGACTGGCTGCACTATAAGATTGGCATCGAGTCATATCTTTCAAAGGCATACCAGACGGCGCTTCCGCTTTTCCTTGCAATATTTGCCACCGTGACAATTGCAGTGATACTGTTTGTGCAAAAGCACTCAAAGGAAACCTCAAACAGGGGGGAATTCACAATCCACTCATTTTTGCTCCCTATTTTTGCCTCCAAGTTAAAGTTCCAGGAAAAACTTTCAATTGTCTTTATCAACCCGGTCTTCTGGCTTGACGAGCTTTTGTTCATGCTTGTCCTGCTTTTGGTCATTGCCACAAACCTAGTCTCGCAGTACGGCCACGCAAATGCGTTTTACATCCTTGGCCTTGCCGGAATCGGCGCTGCCTCCTTCCCGCTGCTTTACCTGCTTTGCGCCTATTTTCTTGACTTTTGGGTTGCCCACAAGCCCTTCCGCTTTTTCCTAGCCTTTTTTTGCTGGGGCATATTTTCCGCAGTTCTGTCATTTTTCCTCACATCAGTCTACACAAGCTCTGCCGACTTATTTGGCTTTGCAAGCCTTGGAAGCGCAACAGTAATACTTGCCGCCCTCATTTCCCCACTTGTCGAGGAACTGCTTAAGGGCCTTGGGGTTTACATCGGCTCCAGGCACCATGCCTTTGATTCGGCTGCAAGCGGCCTACTCATGGGCTTTGCAGTCGGCCTGGGCTTTTCGTTTGTTGAAAACTGGTTTTACTTCACCTCCAGAAGCTCACCATTTGAGCTTGGCCTTGTTGGCTGGGTTTCCTTCATCGTCTACCGCTCGTTTTTCAACTCCATCGCCCATGGCATATTCAGCGCAGCCCTTGGCGGCTTTATAGGCTACCTCAAGTCGCACCCATCGTTCCAAAAGCACTATCACTTCGGGCTTTGGCCTGGCATTCTGGCTGCAGTCACCCTCCACTCCATTTTCAATTCAAGTGCAATAATAGACAGCCTTGCAATCTCGGACTACAACCTACCGGTTTTTGTCTTCAATCCGGCAGTAACCATAATCCTTGACATTCTTTTTGCTGTAGCCTTGGTATTTGCCATCAGGGACGTTTATCACAGGCACATTAAGCACAGGATTGGGAAATAAGCGGCATGCAGGAAGGGGCATTTTTCTGAAAAGCAGGCTAGAATTATAAACCATGCTTTGCATACTAATTTTTGTGATTTGTTGTGGCGACAAAGACGGCAAGTGCACATTTTGATGTGGACCTTTCGACCAGGGTTTGTGGCCTAAAGCTTTCCAACCCAACTGTTCTTGCAAGTGGAATCTGGGGAACATCAGGCAACCTGCTTGTCAGGGCGGCAAAGGCGGGGGCAGGGGCCGTTACGTCAAAGTCGTGCAGCCTCAAGGCAAGGGAGGGGCATCCAAACCCCACAATCCTTCTTGCTGACGAATATGCGCTCAATGCAGTAGGGCTTTCAAACCCGGGCGCACGCCTTGAAGTCGAGGAGTTGAAGCTGGCAAAGGCCAAGGCAGGCGTTCCTATAATTGCAAGCATTTTTGGCAACACAATGGAGGATTTTGCCTCTGTTGCAAAAATCGTCCTTGAGGCAAAGCCAGATGCAATTGAGGCAAACATTTCCTGCCCAAATGTTCACAAGGAGGGCGAGATGTTTGCATGCTCCGCTGCATCTGCCTCAAAAGTGACTGGCATGGTCAAGGAGGCTGCAGGCAAGGCCCCTGTCCTTGTAAAACTTTCACCGAATGTGACTAGCATTGTTCAGATAGCAAAGTCTGTTGAGGATGCCGGGGCTGATGGAATAATCGCAATCAACACCGTTTCGGGCATGCTTGTGGATGCGCATGCAAGAAGGCCAATCCTCTCAAACAAGTTTGGGGGAATTTCAGGAAAGGCAATCAAGCCTGTTGCCCTAAAGGCGGTTTATGAAATTAGCAGGGCAGTTCAAATACCTGTCATTGGGGTGGGGGGTGTGTTTAGCGGACTTGATGCCGCGGAAATGCTCATGTGCGGTGCAAGCGCCGTTGGCGTTGGAACGGCATTATCCTATCGGGAAAACGCGTTTGCCTCCATAAACTCCGAGCTTGCGCAATTCATGTCACAAAACGGCTACTCAAAAATCAGGGAACTAAAAT
>VGKX01000155.1 GCA_016866895.1 Candidatus Parvarchaeota archaeon | reverse complement strand
TGACAATACCGGAGGCTAAAAGGCTTGCACGCGAGCTGGCACAAGAGGATAACAACGGCGAGGCGCAAAGGCTTGCGCCTTCAGACTTTTTGGAGTTTTCATGCCAGATTGACTCTAAAGGGACACCGCACTATCCTTTATTGGTAAGAGAGGGCGGCAGGGTGCATGAGTATTTTCTCATTCTTAAAAGAAGGCAGAAAAAGGAGTGTGTGTTTTTGGGCGAGGACAGCGCTTGTGGGATTTACGCACACAGGCCTCATGTGTGCAGGCTTTATCCCTTTGAGTTTGACGGCAGGACTGTTAAGAAAAAAGCCCTTTGCCCGATAAAGTTCCAGGCCGAGGGGCACGAGGCAGAAATGGCAAGACAGCTAAAGGAGGACTTGTTTGGGCATGAGAAGTTTGCCCGAAAATGGATTGAAAAATATGGAAAACAAGGCATTGCGCCCGACATGGCAAGGTTTGTGGAGTATTTTGGATAGCTGCTGCAATTCAAAGTGACTTGCATTTCTCAACAATTAACCCGCCAATGCTTTTCCCCTCAAAATCAGGATAGGAAACCAGGGTAATATCAAAGCTTTCGGCCTGCTTCTTAAGTTTTTTTAGGCGCTCAAGTTGGGCGTCAAGTTCCTTGGAGTATTGGGATGCAAATTCATCAAAACTTAGTTGTTTGCTTGTCAGTTTGCCGTAAAGTTCTTGTGAAGGAGAAAGATTGGGGTTGAAGCCATCTGCCCAGGATGCCTTGAACTTCTTTGGCCACAGCTTTGTGACAAGAAGCCGATAGCCGTCCGAATCAGCAGGCTTATCTTGCGTGGTTTTTGCATAGAGCATAGGGTAAAACTTGAAAGCTACCCAAATATAAGGATTGCTGGAAAAAGCAACTCAATTTCGGAGGTAATTATAATGGAAATCAGGGCAAGCCACATTTTGCTAGACACGCAGGAAGAAGCCCAAAGCGTCCTTAAAATGATTGGAGAGGGACGGAAGTTTGAGGATATGGCCCGCAAGTTTTCAAAGTGCCCAAGCAACGAGGTGGGCGGCGATTTGGGTTTTTTTGGCAAGGGCCAGATGGTAAAGGAGTTTGAGGATGCTGCATTCTCGCTTCCAGTGGGGCAGGTAAGCACGCCCGTCAAGACGGAATTCGGTTATCACCTGATTAAAGTGACTGGGAAAAGATAGGGGCTTGGATTAAGCAATGCACTGGAGCTTTAGCAATCCGAGTATTGGCGATTGATTTGCATGCAGCCTAAAAAAATCCTTTTTGTCTGTGTTGGGAATGCTGCAAGAAGCCAGATGGCGCAGGGGTTTGCAAACCATCTTGGAAAAGGCAGGGTGATTGCGCAAAGTGCTGGCACGCATCCTGCAAGCAAAATATCCGCGCAAGCAGTGCAGACAATGGCAGAGGTCGGAATTGACATTTCCAGACAGGCGCCAAAAAGGCTCACTGAAAAAATGGCAAAAAACGCGGACTTGATTATAACAATGGGGTGCGGGGTTGAGGTTGGGTGCCCAATAACCTGCATCAAAGAAACAGTTGATTGGGGGCTTGCAGACCCAAAAGGATGGGATGCTGAAAGGATGAGAAAGATACGGCATGAAATAAAGGCAAAGGTGCTTGAGCTGCTTGAAACAGTATAATGGGCATGAATTGCGGATAGTGAAAATGGAATAAATTTGGTTATGGTTTGTGGTGAATTCATGACAAAAATACTTTGCCTTGAGAACTGCTACATAAAAAATTGTGATGCAAAAGTGGAGATGCTTGTGTCGCCTTGCGAATTAGTGCTTGACCAGACCGCGTTTTACCCGCGAGGCGGCGGGGTTGCATGCGACATCGGAACAATTACAAGAAAATCCGATGGAAAGATTTTCAAGGTGATTGAGGTTTCAAAAAAAGACGGAAACGTAGTGCATAAAGTGGAGGTTGCAGGATTGAACGCTGGCGACGAGGTAGGCTGCGAAATCGACTGGGAGAGGCGCCATAGGCTGATTCGCGCTCACACGGCAGCCCACATACTTGCCCAGGCCACTGCAGCCAGAACTGGCGCGCTGATAACCGGCAACCAGATTGAGCCTGAAAAATGCCGCTTTGATTTTTCGCTTGAGAACTTTGACAGGCAGCTTATGGATTCTATTGTCGCGCAGGCAAATTTGGAAATAGGCAAAAATGCCGATGTGAAAATTTACTCGCTTCCCCGTGACGAGGCGTTCAAGATACCAGGGATTGTCAAGCTTGCAGGCGCGCTTCCGCCAAGCATCCCGGTGCTTCGGATTGTCGAGGTGGTCGGGATTGACATCCAGGCGGATGGAGGCCCCCATGTGAAAAATACTTCTGAAATTGGGAAAATTGAGATAATTTCAATGGAAAACAAGGGCAAAAGCAACAGGAGAATATACTTCAGACTTGTGCCATAAAAAGGATTTGGAAGGCTGATGCAACAAAGGATTTATTATAAACCTGCACAGTGAAAAATTCTTGTGATGACATACAGGTTTGCCAAGGAAGGCGCAGGCATTTTCGTGCTAATGCTTTTCAGTGACGAAAACCTGGAGCGCTGAAAATAACACTAACAAAGGAGGAACAGGATTATGGCAAAATTCAAGGACGCGACAAGAAGGCAGTCAAGAAAAATGATTACACGTGCCAAAGCAAAGGCAAAAAAGGCGGCATGGAGGAGTGGAGCAAAGGCAAGGGGAAATTGCTGCGACGATGATTGCAAGTGCGAATGCTGCTAACAAACTGTTTTTGGGGAATGAGAGATGATTTACTGCGCAAGAATCGTTTTTC
>VGKX01000154.1 GCA_016866895.1 Candidatus Parvarchaeota archaeon | reverse complement strand
GAAAAGGCCATTATAGAGGCTGGAAACTCAATCAGCTTCAGGCTTGCCACCCTTTTTGGCTTTTCGCTTCGCATGAGGACCGACCTGCTTGTCAACAACTTTGTTTTCAAGGCAGTCACTGACAAGACAATCGTCCTTTATGAGCGCAAGTTCAAGCGCAACTTTTTGCACGTGCGGGATGCGGCAAGGGCATTCATGTGGGCCATGCTCAACTGGGAGAAGATGAAAAACCAGATTTACAACGTGGGGCACCCGGACTACAATCTGTCAAAGGAGGAGCTTTGCCTGCTGATAAAAAAACACATCCCTTCCCTCAACCTGTTTTACTCGGAGTTCGGGCACGACCCAGACAAGAGAAACTACATTGTTTCAAACGACAAGATGCTCTCAACAGGATTCCAGTTCAGGTATTCCCTTGAATCGGGCATAGAAGAGCTTGTAAAGGGCTACGAGGCATTCAGGGACTACAGGTTCAAAAATTACTAAAGAGGGGCATAACGGCTTAGTTATCTGGCCAAAAGCAAGTGCCTGGGTGACATATAACATATTTTTGTCCTCGAACTTTTTTTTCTTGGTGCGGGTTTGGTGCGTGAAAATGGAGTGCAGGGTTTGCGATTCGGGTAGTCTGGAGCTTGCAGTTGACCTAGGAAACCATCCATGGGGCAACCACTTTCTAAAAAAAGAGCAGATTGGGCATGAGCCGTTTTACCCGCTAAGGGTTGTCTGGTGCGCCAGGTGCAAGACGGCGCAGCTTGACTATACAGTAAAAAAGGAAATCATGTTTTCAGACCACACGTACCTTTCAGGCATGACAAAAACCCTTGATGAGCACTTCAAGTCGCTTGCAGCGCAAGTAGATGCGGCTTTTTTCAAGCAAACTGGGCAGTTTCAAAAATCAGTGCTTGACATTGGTTCAAATGATGGCACGCAACTCAAGCACTACAAGGCCCTGGGATACGATGTTCTAGGCGTCGAGTCCTCAAAAACAATTGCTAAAATTGCCAATGAGTGGGGCATACCCACCCTTAACGAGTTTTTC
Source organism: Candidatus Parvarchaeota archaeon (assembly GCA_016866895.1). Classification (NCBI taxonomy): domain Archaea; kingdom Nanobdellati; phylum Candidatus Parvarchaeota; species Candidatus Parvarchaeota archaeon. Next base: position 1,778 of record VGKX01000154.1, on the reverse strand, counting down.
AATCTTGAGTGCGCGAAAAAAATTGGCAAAAAGTTCTGCGTGATAAATGCGGCAGGCGTGTTTTTCCACCTGGAGCAGCTCCACTCGGTGACAGACGGAATCCGCGAGGTTCTGGACAAGCAAGGGGTTTTTGTAGTGCAGTTCCTTTACATGAAGCGCATCATGGAAAACCTCGCCTTTGACCAAATATACCACGAGCATCTCCTCTACTACAATGTGTCAACAATACAGGTGCTTCTCAGGCGCCACGGCCTTGAGCTTTTTGACGCATACCTGTCTCCAATCCACGGCGGCTCAATTATCGGGTTTGCCTGCCACGCAGGCTCAAAGCCGCCAACAGACAGGCTGCTGCAGCTTATCAAATCCGAGGAGCAGTCGGGCTGCAACGAGCTTTTGGCCTACAAGAAATTTGCCGAACAAGTGGAAAAGCTCAAGGAAAGGAACATAGCGTACGTTCAACAGGCAAAGCGCGCAGGCAAGAAAATCTTCGGCCTTGGCGCACCGGTAAAGGGAAACACGCTTCTCAACTACTTTGGCTTTGGCACAAACATAATCGACTGCCTGGTTGAAAAAAACCCGCTTAGAAAAGGCCTTTACTCCCCAGGCATGCACATTCCGGTTGTCCTGGAGTCGAAGCTTTTGGAAAAGCCGGACATCTACTATGTTCTTGCTTGGAATTTCAAGTCCGAGATACTTATAAACTACAAAAGCCTAATCGACTCAGGTGTCGAGTTTTACTTCCCCATAAATCCAAAGGACGCATGATCCCATGGAAATTCTTGTAACCGGCTCATCTGGCTTTTTAGGCTCGCACCTGTGCAGGGCGCTTGAAGAAAAAGGGCACAGGCTCACAAAACTTACCTCGAAAAACTGCGACCTTACCGACCAGAACGCCCTATCCAAATTTCTTGCCTCGAAACATGGCAGGTTCGGCCAAATCTTCCATCTTGCCGCATGGACACAGGCAGGCGACTTTTGCCTGCACCATCCAGGCGAGCAGTGGATAATAAATCAGAAAATAAACACAAGCGTGCTTTCCTACTGGCACGAATTCCAGCCACAGGCAAAGCTGATTTTCATGGGAACAAGCTGCTCTTATGACCCTGCACTTGAGCTAAAAGAGGAGAACTACATGGCAGGCGTCCCAATTGAAAGCCTGTTCACCTATGCAATGACAAAGCGCATGCTCTACTGCGGAGCCAAAGCCATCTCAAAGCAGTGGGGCCACAAATACCTGTGCCTTGTCCCCTCGACCCTCTACGGGCCTGGCTACCACACGGATGGAAGGCAGATGCACTTCATATTCGATCTTATCCGCAAAATCCTTCGTGGCAAGCTGTATGGGGAGCGTGTTGTGCTTTGGGGGAATGGACAGCAAAAGCGCGAGCTTGTCCATGTGGGTGATTTTGTAAGCCTCCTTATCACACTTTCCGGCACAAGGGAAAACGACGTCATCAACATAGGGGCAGGCGAGGAATACAGCATAAGGGAGTTTTCGCAGCTGATTTGCAGGCGTGTAGGCTTTGATTTTGGCAAAATCGAATTTGACACAAGCAAGTACGTTGGCGCAAAGTCAAAGTGCCTTAGGGTAGAAAAGCTCAGGCGGATTGTGCCTGGCTATAAGATGATGCCGCTTGAAGAGGGCCTGAAAGGCACAATTGAATGGTTTATGGCAAACAAATCAAAAGTGCTCAAAAAATAGCCGCAAACAAGCAACCTGCAAGCAAGCAACCTGCAAACAAGCAACCTGCAAACAAGCAACCTGCAAGCAAGCAACC
>VGKX01000153.1 GCA_016866895.1 Candidatus Parvarchaeota archaeon | reverse complement strand
CAGCCGCAGTTAATGCTCTGGCCGTTTGTCTTGTTCACGCAGTAGTTGGAGGAAAGCTGTGTTTTGAAATTGCATAGGCCTGAGGCGCACTCAGAGCCAGACGAGCAGGCAAACGGCGGCCCATACTGGAAATTCCCAAAAATATCAGTATAGCCAGTCGAAAATTCTGTTGCATATTCTTTTGCCAAATCCTTAGTTATGTTCCTGTAGTATACTGTTTTTGAGCTGGAAAGAGGTCCTGTTTGGTCTGTGAGCTGTGGCCTTTTGGCCCAGCAGCCGTTGCCGTTCCAAGGCGACTGGCATGTGCCATAGCTGTTTGAACAATAGCTGTCATCGTCCTCCCCGCACTTTCGCTGCACCCAGAAATTATTGTCCGTGAACTTATAGTGCCCAAGCGAGTCAAGGAACGGAAGGCGGTCTGCGGTTGACTGCCGACTTGTGCTTGAGCACTCTTCTGAATTGAACTTTGAGCAGTAGTACCTGCATTCTGTCAAAAAGTCGTTTCCGCCATAGTTTGAGAAGTTGTAGAATGAAAGGCCGTTTGAGCTGCAGGTTGCAATGGCAAGGGGACCTGAGCCTGTGACAGAGCAGTCGGCAACCTGATTTTTCATATTCAGGTAATTCATGTACCTGTCCTTTGTGCCTGTGACGACACCGCATTGGGTATCAGTGATTGGAAAGTAGAACTTTGCCTCCTCATAGTCAGAAAAACTTGAGCCGACGCCAAAGCGGAAGGCGTTGAGCCACAGCTTGCCTTTGGAGTTTTTTATCTCCATGTTGGTCTTTGTGTTGAGAGGCTTGAAAGTGCAGGCTGTGTTGAGCAGATTGATTTGCTGCGCCTTTTTCACACTTGAGTCCACCTTGCTTCCATCGTTTGACGAGTCGTTTGCAGCAAACTGGTCCTGCACGCTCATGATTGGCGAAAGCTCGCGCTCAGACAGGCCGCAAAGCATTGCAGTGCACGAGCCGTTTGTGGCGCAGGGGGAGCGCTCCGGCTTTGCGCACACAAGAATTGGCGTGTCGCCACCTGTTGAGTTTTTGCAAAACGGGCCTGTTGAGCAGTCAAGGGACACGCCAGTTGTTGCATTGGAGCAGACGCCACCTGCGGTGCAGACAAGGAACATTTTTGTAGCATTGTTTGGAAGCGTGACTTCGCAGCTGGCCCCGGCAACGCCTGGCGCGCAGCACTGGCTGAAGCTTGTGTTGCTGCAGCCTGAAAGGAAAACCCCTGCAACCACAACAGCTGCAAGCGCAAGCCAGATTTTTTTGTCCATGGATACCCCAAAAATTGACTATATTTTTTTATGTTTTTCATATGGATTGGATGTTTTTTATGTGGCTTAGATTAGTTTTGATGTCATGCGCAATATTTCCCCGGTGTCCCCGCCAAGGATAGGCGCTGCCACCCTAATAAAGATTAATGTTGCCACAAGGGCGACAAACGGGTAGAGGGTAAGGTTTATTGTGACTTTGGTGATTAGGGAGGCTGCATCAGGGCATTTTGGCGCAATCGGGCCTCTGCCCCCTGGAAGCGGAGGTATTGAGAGCACTGCTGCAGAGCCCTTGAAGCCCGGATAACATGCGGGAATCGGGTCCACATAGGAGGTGTCCTCTGTCCTGGTTTTTTTCACAAATGTCGGGTCGTTGATAAGGTAAATGGTCGGGTAGACAAAGTAAAAGCCGATTGCCGTTGCTATCAAAAGGCCGCCAATGCCCCTAAGCGGCGGGAAAACCCGCAGGATGAGCCCTACTGGAAGGAACACTGCAAGCATGTTTTCCGCCAGGTAATCCATCATGGAGCGCTGGCCGTAAAGGTTTGTCAAAAGCGGCACGATTTTATAGCCGATAAGATGCGACTGCTCGACTTCGGAATGCAAAAACCAGTCGCCGCAATAGACCGGGATGCCCTTTATGTTCACGCATGTTGATGCCTGCCGCTCAACCCCAAGGTTGTTTTGATAGGTCTGCTGGTAGCAGTTTTCAAGAAGGTCAATGCTTTCCTCTATCTTGCACGCTGCAAAGGAAATCGGGCCTGCCGAATAGTCAAAAATCGCAAACTCCTGGCCCTTGCAAACTGCGATGCTGTCCTCCCCAACCACATACTGGACTGTATAGTTAAGCGCGCCTTGGAGGATGAAAACAGCCGTTGAGATTAGAACTGCCGATGCCACCACCTGCAACATTTCCGAATTGGCGTAGCGCTTGATGTTCTCCATTGAAAACGCATGGCCAAACATGTAGATTAGGGCAGTTGCAAAAAAGCAGATTGATACTGCAAGCATTGCCGCAAGCTCCCAGCCCCACCCCCCAGTCCTGACTGTTGGCGAAAGCCAGATTGTCGCAAACCTCTCGGTGTCGTTGTAGGCCTCAAGTGCGTGCAGCTGCGGCATGACAAGAATTAATGCAATGAGCGCCAGCACGCCAAATCCGAATTTCCCCTGATACATAATTTACACCTTGCTTTGCACCTTGCAACCCGCATCCAGCAGTAATTTCTGAAGCCTTTCAAGTTCCTTTCGACTTCCTTTCTTTTTTTCAAGTTCCTTTCGACTTCCTTTCTTTTTTTCAAGTTCCTTTCGACTTCCTTTCTTTTTTTCAAGTTCCTTCGCTTTTTCTTTCTTTTATTATTGATTTATTGGTGTTTTCAATTGTTTCTTTTTTCGTTTTTGCTTTTTGGTTTGTGTTTTGCTTGTTTTTCGTTTTTGCTTTTTGGTTTGTGTTTTGCTTGTTTTTCGTTTTTGCTTTTTGGTTTGTGTTTTGCTTGTTTTTCGTTTTTGCTTTTTGGTTTGTGTTTTGCTTGTTTTTCGTTTTTGCTTTTTGGTTTGTG
>VGKX01000152.1 GCA_016866895.1 Candidatus Parvarchaeota archaeon | reverse complement strand
AGGTACTCGATTCTCGGCACTCTTAGCCTGCTGAAAATATCGTCAAAGGCCGCCTCTTTTGTCTCAAATCTCCTTGGCGGGTTTTGCATTGCATGCCTTGCGTTCTCCCGAACCTCCCAAACTCCAACTGGCACGTTGTAGTCCGGCAGTATCTCGCGAAAAAGCACAACTCCCCCCTGTTTTTTCAAAATTCTTGCCAACCCTTCGCAAATCCCAAGCCTTGCCGCATAATACCCGCCTCCCTGCGCCTGCGAATACTTTGTCCTTCCTCCAAATCCTTCCCAGTCCTCAGACACGTGTGAATTTCTGGCATCGGTGGCATCCACCGCGGCCTCAAATTGCTCGTACTCCCACGCTCCAGGCATCACAAGCACCTCAAAGTGGTTGAACAAATACTCGTTTGTAAAAACCATAAACTCCTCAACCTGCGGCAGTTGCTTTATCTCTTCAACTAGTGCCTTTGACAATGTGTCATCCATCGCAGTTATTGCCCACTTTGTTGGCACAAGTTTTTGTTTTCCAGCTCTCCCAAGCACGCCGCAAGTCAGCAGTTTTGTCAAATAATGCGAGTCAAACCCATGCTCGTAAAGCTCAATCGAGGCATCCACCGAGCTTATCTTATCATCTATCAAGTTGTCCACAAGCCTTGGTATGCTTGGATTTCCTGCAATTATCAGTTTCCTTAGATGTGCACTTGGCCCCATTGGCTGCACCACCGCATCAACGCTTACTTGCAGCACTGGCTTATGGTAAAATCTTGCCTCCATGTCAATGGATTTAACTGACATGATAGACTCCTGCAACCCTTCCTGCATGCGCTTTGGCATTTTTACATTTGCCTTTGACTGCCCGCGCACAAGGGAGGACATTTTTCCAATAATTTCTTCAAAGCAAAGCCCGTACAAGCCGGTGGGATTATCCGAGGTTTCGTAGTTTGATTTGCAAGCTTTGGATGATGGCCCAAATGGGGATGATTTTGTGGATATGCTTTGGTTTGTGCCTTCATTTTCCTGCTCTCCTTCTGTAAATGCCCTAATCATGGGCCCGGCATTTACCTGCGGATAGCCAAAATGCCCGACAAAAACGTTTGGCGGAGAGGGGCCAAAAACAGTTTCCTTCAAGCTTGCCTCAAGTGCCGATTTTATCCTGATTGCGCTAAGGTGTGGACAAAACACCCGTGCGTTAAGCCTGCAGCGCAGGCAAAATTCATCTTGCGCCATTTAAAAACCAAGAAAATTCATCCAATTGTGTCATCAAATCTAATTTTTCCATGCCAACTGTTTGAATTGGCTTGAAATACCTAATAAACCAAATCATATTCCTAACTATTTAGTAAAGCTTATAAGCAAGTTCTCGCATATTCTCTGACGGTGAGGTTAATGGGTCTTGAGACAGTTTTATTTTTGGGCGTTATTGGCGTTCTTGCGCTAGTTGTGCTTTATGCAATACTTGCATTCAACGGGCTTGTGGGCCTTAGAAACAAAGTCGACAATGCCTGGGCGCAAATTGATGTGCAGCTCAAGCGCAGGGTTGACCTCATTCCAAACCTTGTTGAGACTGTCAAGGGCTATGCAAAGCACGAGAAGGAAATCTTCGAGAATGTCACCAAGGCCCGAGCTGCAATGATGGGGGCAGGCAGCGTTGCCGACAAGGCAAAGGCGGACAACATGCTCACCGGGGCGCTAAAAAGCCTTTTCGCTGTTTCTGAAAACTACCCGCAGCTTCGTGCAAACGAGAACTTCATGATGCTTCAGGAAGAGCTTTCGGGCACCGAGTCCAAGATTGCCTATGCAAGGCAGTTTTACAATGACATTATCATGCAGTACAACACTGCAATCCAGACTTTTCCTGGCATGATTTTTGCATCGGTTTTCGGCTTCAAGGTCCGAGAATCCTTCAAAGTCGAGGAGTCGGAAAAGGGGCCTGTCAAGGTAAAGTTTTAATCAAAACCACCCTAACCCCCAAAACTAATCTTTTTTGGCTTACGTGTGCTGGTCGCAGGCAGTTTTTATGGCAGACTTCTACTCCCAGATAAGCGCAAACAAGAACCTCTCCTACCTTCTCATGCTTGTCATGAGTGCACTTGCCCTTGGGGCGGCTTTTGCGCTCTCCTATATTTTTGACCTTGGGGCATTTGGCTCAATTCTTGCCATACTGATTGCAATTGCCTATGCATATGTCGGCTACTTCATGTCAGACGGCATCGTGCTTTCGGTAAGCGGCGCAAAACCGGCTGAAAAAAAAACATACCCGTATCTTTACAACACTGTTGAGGGCCTTGCAATAGCAGCAGGCATCCCAATGCCCTCTCTTTACGTGATAGACGACCCTGCTCCAAACGCATTTGCCACGGGCCGCGACCCAGCGCACTCTGCAATTGCAGTCACAACCGGCTTGCTAAAGTTAATGAACCGGCAGGAGCTGGAAGGCGTTATCGCCCATGAGATGTCGCACATAAAAAACTATGACATCAGGTTTGCCACGATTGCAGTTGTGATGGTCGGCCTTATCGCAATAATCGGCAACATCGCCTCAAGGTCGCTTTTTTACGGCCGTGGCGGAGGCTCAAATGACAATAGAGGAAGCGGCTACCTGCTGATAATCGGCCTCGTGTTTGTGATACTTGCCCCTATTTTTGCGCAGCTTGTTCAGCTTGCTATCTCAAGAAAGCGCGAGTTTCTTGCCGACGCAACAGGCGCAATGCTCACAAGATATCCAGAAGGGCTTGCAAGCGCACTTGAAAAAATTGACAAATACCATGTGCCGATGCAAAACGCGTCCCAGGAAACTGCCCCACTTTACTTTGCAAATCCGCTTCCGGGAAAGCTCATGTCCCTTTTTTCGACCCATCCGCCGGTA
>VGKX01000151.1 GCA_016866895.1 Candidatus Parvarchaeota archaeon | reverse complement strand
ATGAGGGGGATGCTCTCCTTTCTCATCCTCTTCCTGCTTTCAAAAAAACCGATGCACGGCCAGCAGATAGCAAAGGAGCTTGAAAAGCGCAAGGGCTCTAAGCCGTCACCAGGCACAATTTATCCGGCCCTCAGGGGGCTTAGCGACGAGGGGCTTGTCAGGGAGGCAAAAGAGGGGAAGAACATTGTCTACAGTCTCACCCCCTTGGGAAGGCGGGGCCTCAAGGCCGCAAAGGAGCATTTTTGCAGGACTTTTGTTGACGTATTCTCAAAATAAGCCAATTAGCTGAATTGCTTTGCACTTGGGCAGATTTTCCCAAGCGGGCAGCTTGGGCATTTGGGGTTTTTTGCAGTGCACTTTGCCCTTCCGTGGAATACAAGCAGGTTTGAGACAAGCCCCCATTCTTCTTTGGGAAATGTGGCCATCAAGTCGCGCTCTATCCCATTCTGCCGCCTGTTTTTTGTCCAGCCAAGCCTCTGCGACAGGCGGATGTTGTGAGTGTCTATTGCAATCCCCTCGTTTTTTCCATGTGCATTGTAAAGGACAATATTTGCAGTTTTTCTTGCAACGCCAGGAAGCTTAAGCAGGTCCTCCATACTGCCTGGAACCTTGCCCCCAAATTCAATGCAAATAACCCTGCACGCTTCCTTGATGTTTTTTGCCTTGTTATGGTAAAATCCCGTCGAGCGGATAAGGTTTTCCAATTCCGTTATCTTGGCATTTGCAAAGTCCCTTGCAGACGCATACCTTGCAAAAAGCGCTGGTGTCACCTTGTTCACCCTGGCATCTGTGCATTGCGCTGATAGGATTGTCGATACGAGAAGCTGGAGGGGGTTTCCAAAATCAAGTGAGCAGGTTGCCTCCGGGTACTCGTTTTTCAGGATGCCTTGCATCAGAAGTGCAGTTGCCCTTGAAACCAGCCTTGGGGCCCTCGATATTTTCTTGCTTGCCATGACTTATTGTCGTTTGGCATTGTTTTTAAATAATAAGTGGCTAGTGTAAGACATGGCATTTGACCTAATTGCCACAAGTTTCCAAAATGGGCAGTGATAAAATGGCGGTTATTGAGCTGGATGAAAAATCAGTTGAAACAAGTGTCATGGGGCAAAAGGGCAGCCGTGTCATGTTTTTTTATGCCTCCTGGTGCGGCGACTGCAAGAAGGCTGCGCCTTGGCTTGAGCAGCTTGCGGATAAAACAAGCGGTGTTGAATTTTTCAGAATGGATGCGGAAAAATTTGAGGGCATTGCGGATAAATTTTGGGTTGAAAGATATCCAACGCTTGTATTTTTCCGGGATGGCACCGCTGACAAAAACATTCTTGTCGAGCCTGCCTCATCAGATGATATCCGGAAATGGCTTGAGCAAAGAATGCATGCAAAATGATTGCAGCAACCATTTGGACGTGCATTGAATGGCAAGGGAAATCGCAATAGACATCAGGGGTCTTGTTAAGGTTTACAAGGGCAACGGAAACGCAATCAGGGCGCTTGACAGTGTTGACCTTCAGGTTGAACATGGTTCTGTATTCGGGTTTTTGGGTCCAAACGGGGCTGGAAAGACGACAACGCTTTCAATCCTTTGCGGGCTTATCAGGCCAACCTCGGGGCTTGCCCGTGTGGCGGGCATTGATGTTGGCAAAGACCCCCTTGCAGTAAGGAAGCAAATAGGGGTCGTGTTCCAGCAGCCAAGCGTTGATGACCTGCTTTCGGGGCGGGAAAACTTAATGATGCATGCGCTTTTGTATGGAATGGACAGGAAAACCAAGGACGGGCGGATTGAGGAAATACTCTCCATTGTAGGCCTGAAGCAAAGGGCAGATGACAGGATTAAGACATATTCTGGCGGGATGCGAAAAAGGCTTGAGATTGCCAGGGCGCTTTTGCACAGGCCAAAAATACTTTTCCTTGATGAGCCGACAGTCGGGCTTGACCTTCAGACAAGAAGCCACATCTGGAAGCACATCAAAGGCATGTCAAGGAAGTTTGGCACAACCGTTGTCTTTACAACCCACTATCTTGAGGAGGCCCAGGAATATGCAGACAAGGTTGCAATCATTGACAACGGAAAAATAATCGATGTTGGCACTCCAAAATCCCTCATTGAGGGAATAGGCGGCGATGTGGCGGTTTTTTTCACAAAAAACCCCCTAAAGGTGGCAAGGCTTCTAAAAACTGCCAAGTTTGCACGCAATGTCAAGGCACTAAAAAATTCCGTTCAGGCCGCAATTTCCAATTCCGGGAAGAACCTGCCAGCAATTCTTCGAAACCTTCCTGAAGTCGACTCAATGGAGCTGCATCCTGCCTCGCTAAATGATGTGTTTATCAAGCATACGGGAAGGGCAATAAGAAGTGAAAGCGGCGAGGGCGGTTTTTGGGAGCGGATAATGAACAACAAATAATGCAAGGCTTGCCAGGTGCAATTCAGGCCAAATATCCCGGGTTGCGCATGGGCTTGTAAATTTTGGCGCGTGATGCTGTGGGATTTGTGGATTCTGTTTATGCGATTTGGTACAGAGAGCTTATAGTTTTTTTGCGCGAGAAGGAACGGGTAATTTCGGCAGTTGTAACCCCGCTTATGTGGATAGTCGCATTTGGGGGCGGGCTTGGGGCATCAGTTGAAATAGGGGGCATGAATTACCAGACATTTCTTTTCCCCGGTATCCTTGCAATGGCCGTCCTTTTTGGCTCGATATTCTATGGAATGTACATCATCTGGGACAAGAAGCTTGACTTTCTTAAGATGGTCCTTGTGGCCCCGGTTCCGCGAAGCGCCGTGTTCCTTGGCAAAATGCTTGGCGGCATGACAGACGTGCTGATACAAGTAAGTGCACTTGTCGCATTTGGCTTTGTGCTTGGCATGCCACTTACGGCGCAATCAGCAGTCCTTGCACTTTT
>VGKX01000150.1 GCA_016866895.1 Candidatus Parvarchaeota archaeon | reverse complement strand
TAGGCTTTGCCAGAGGTTTGTCAGGACTGAAAGGGTTGAGGCAGGTTCGTTTTTCTGGTATACTCCAAGTAAATAGTCCCCATTACTTTCCCCGCTTCTTATTGTATAATCATAACCGGCGGCTGATGTGACATTGATTGCAACAAGGCCCCTGGCAGGGTCGATTTCCCTCTCCTTAATGGTTGTTATTGCAAGTCTGGGTTTCAAATCCCTGTCAAAAAGCACATCGTTTGGGGAAAGGGCAGAAAGGGTTCCTGAATTGACCGGCCCCTGTACTCCCCCAACCATCGCGCTTCTGGAAGAAAAGACAAAAATCGAAGACTGGTCAGCACACCTTCCTATGTCTATTTTTTTTGCGTTGACGGAGTTTACATCATATACATCCACGCCGCTTTCCTCCCCGACTACTGGAAGCCTGCTTGGATCAAAGTTCATGTTGAATAACAGGGCATTTGATGTGCTCCCTGAAGATGCAAACAAAATGTAGCCTGCAAAAGTGTACATCATTGGAAGCACAAGGTAGATGCTCAGGGCTATTGCCATCAGAAGGCCGCCAAGCTTCCTTGTGAAGAAAAACGTCCTGAGTATGATTCCGGTGAAAAGTAGAATCGGGAATATTGACTGGTAAATCATGTCCAAAAGAAGCGTCTGGAACCTTGTGAACATCATAAGCTTGATTTGCATGTCGAAAATAATTCCAATCATTTCCGCCCCCATTGCACCGCCTGCAAAAGGGGAGAAGTTAAACATGGGCACAGGGTCTATAAGAACCCTGTATTCAATCCCGCCGCTGCTTACAGTTGAAATGAATGAGTAAAGCATCAAAAGCCTGAGGTTGGCGGCCTTAGCAGTTTCAAAAATTATTGTCAGGTAGTTTCTTGAAAGGGCAATATGGCAGGGAGCGCCGCCTGAATTTGCCGGGTCGCAGATAATCGCGGCCTGGGGGTCCATTTGCGTAACGGTCTTTATCGTAGTTTCAGCTACCCCAATCAGGATTCCGGCAAAAAGTATTATTATCACTGAGAAAATGACCTGGGAAAACTCGGATTTGACCCTTGTTTTGAGCATCTCGTCCTGGAAAATGCTTGAAATCATGTAGCCAATTGCAACAAGCATGAGGGAAATCATGGCGCCAAACATCGCTATTACCTGCCAGCCGCTGAAAAATTGGCTTAGCTGGGGTGTTGCCCTGTAAGAAGGCGGCGAGGCAATGCAGCCAAATAGGAAAAGGCCCAGCATCGCAGCAACAATGTAATGCGCATGTTTCATGTTTATTTTCCCCTTTTTCCTGTCCAGGTTTTGGCTTATTTTTCCTACTCAAGTTTTTGGCTTATGAATTTGGACGTTGTCTTGATGAATGTGGTTGTTATTATCATTGAAAGTGCAGGGAGGAATATTGCCTGGATGATGGTATATGCAAGGAGCTGGAGTGGCCGGAAAATTGCATCCATGTTAAACAAGCCCCCGTAATTGGTCATGTCTGCCAGGTCATCCTCGTCAAGTGTCAATGGCTGGGTAATTTTTGCCCCATTGACATCCTGCCCTGAAATGTATTTCCTAAAATCCTCCTTCCAACTCAAGTCAGTGTGGTTTTCAATAAGATATGTCATCACCTGTGCGTGCATTACGTAAGTCATTGGGAAAACAACATAAAACGCCAGTGCCGTGGCTATGAGAAACACCCCGGCATCCCGCGTAGGTGGAAATACGCGGAGAAGAACTCCTGCAGGCAGCACAAGTGTGAACATAACTCCTTTTATCAGCTCCAGGCCAACCTGCTGTACTACAAGGCTTGCGGTAAACGGGGTCAATATGTAAAGCACGAACTCAACGGCGCTTTCAACCATGTGCGCCCCAGGAAAAAGAGGATAAGTGTAGCCCCAGGCGCCTGCACCAAACTTGCTTTGAAGCCCTGCAATGGTCTGCATTGAAATAACCACTGTATTTAGCTTGTAGACACTTGGGATGGTCACCTTATAGATAAGAATGTTCAGATACTTGTTTGCAATCTCAAACGGGTCGCCGCCTGCAAGAGCAACTGCGGACTGGCAGAAAAACCCCCCGATAACATAGATAAAAACCATGAGTATTACAGAAGTGAGAACCTGGTGAATCTCAATTTTTGCGTATGTCTCCCATTCGGTTTTTTTGAAAATCTGCGAGACCATGAAAATCAGTGCAATGATAAAAATCATTGTTGCAGTGCTAAGGCCGAAGAACGCGGCCGTGTCAATGTTGAATCCCACGCAGGCTATTGGCATTGGCTCACTTCATGAGTTGTTGTTGCATTATCTTGATGGCTATATTCAGACAATCTTTGACAGTCCGAATATCTCCTCTTCTCCGCCCAGGGCTGATGCGAGGCTCCTGTAAGCCGTGACTGTGACAATTATGTTAAGAATTGGGACAAATATCGAAAAAACCATGAATTGCATGGCAGGCGTCATCTGTTCTATCACAAGGCTGTAAATCTGCGCAGATGCCCTACGGACGTCAATAAAAAGATAGAAAAACTCCGAGGTGAAGCTTGCGACTGTCTGCAGCGCCGCTATTGTTGATTTAATCAAATTTCCAAACCACTTGACAATCTTGAAGAATATTCCCGGCTCCTCGTGCTGCACTGTCTGGCCAAAGTAGCTGTCATTTGTCACAGTCGTCTTGTCCTTCAGCCAATCTAGAAAACTGCTAAAACCGCCTTTGTTCTTGTCGCATATGTCAATAAGGTTCTGGTAGCTTTGGAAGTTTATCGGGTCGGAGTTTTCGTAAATCGCCTGGTTGAGGATAAGGGACATAGGGTAGACAAAATAGCAGGCAAGTGCAAAGGCGATTAGGCTTGAGCCAAGCCTTCTTGTGACAGGCAGCCCCCTAAGGGCAATTCCTGCAGGCAGGAAAAAAGTAAGCATCGTCGCCTTG
>VGKX01000149.1 GCA_016866895.1 Candidatus Parvarchaeota archaeon | reverse complement strand
CCATGCTCTCAAAGTTCACTTCAAAAAACCCGCTTTCAGCACCAAGCGTCGTGGACATTGACAACGACGGCCATGTTGAAATCATTGCATCAGAACTCAACAGGGTCAATATATGGAGCTCGCCTTGGCCAACGTACGATGCCAAGCCGTGGCCCTTCCAATTCCGCGACGCTTTGCTAACAAACACACATAAGCAAGGAACAATCAAGCTTCTCATGCCGCCAAACGGCTTTATTTTTGCACAGCCTGAAGCCTCACTTAGATACGAACTTTCCAATACTGGCACTGCATCTTTCCAGTGCCTGTTATACCTTAACAAAACCATTTTGCAAAGCAATATTCTGCAAAATGGCATTGTGGAATACGCCCTCAAGCTTCATAACGGGAGCTATTCCTGGGGAGTTAAGTGCGCAAACTCCACACGCGGCATAACAATAAACGGCGGGGCCAGGGCATTTGAGGTCAGGTCCCCAAAGTCATTTGTTGCAACACGCCTGCAGCTGCCTGCCAACAATTCGACAATCCAATCCCGGGGCATTTTTTTCAGTGCAAAGGCAGTCTCTTCCACAAACTCAAAGGTTGCATGCGATTTTTATGTGGATGGGGAAAAGCGCTCTTCATCGGCTTTTGAGAAAAGCGGCACGGTTTTTGCCCCTTCATTGGATATTGCAAATGGCCAGCACACATGGCATTCTGTCTGCAAAAACCAGGAGGGTGAAAATGAAGAGAGCGAAAAGAGGCACTTTATTGTAAATGCCCCGCTTTCAATCTCAAACAATTCTTCCATGCCAAATCCGGCGCCTGCTACAGGCTTGAAACTGGAGCTTAACCTTCCTGCAAATTCCTCATCATTCAACAATTCAACAATTGAATTTTCCTACACGCTTCTTCATTCAGACGGCATGTGCGGCATTATCCTCAACGGCGTGGGTGAAGAGCCGGAATATGCACTTGCCAATCAGCCTGTCCACTACCCAAAATACCTAGGGCCTGGGAAATATTTCTGGCTTGCAAACTGCACCAACCAGTCAGGTGCAAAAGGCACAAGTGAGGCAAGGGTGATTTACGTCAGCGGGCCTCCTGCAATCGCAATGAAAAGCCCTGCCCAAGGGGCATTCCTTGATTATGCCCCAAGAATCACACTATCCCATGAGATACAGCCAAATCTATACCTGCCAACAAGACCAGGGTTGGTTGTCTGCAAGCTTTATGTAAACGGCAAACCAGTCTATTCAAATTCATACAGCGCAAAAACCTCATCTGCGCTCCAATACGGCCCGGGCCTAAAAGGCGGCACTTTTACCTGGCATGTGGAGTGTAAAAGTCCAATTGGCGCAACTGTGAAATCAGACTCCAGGTCATTCACCGTCAAACCGGCATATGAACTGCAGCCAATGAGCCCTGCAAACAACTCCTCATTTGAGTTTGTCCCCCCAAGCTCCAGCCTTGAATTATCCTATGTGCTTTGGCAGCATGCACAATCTTCTGGCAATCCACCCCCAATCTGCAAAACATATGTCAACGAGCAGCCAATCAACACCCGCAGTGTCCCATTTGATGTCATCCAGGCACTAAACCTGACCGGCCACACCCCGGGTTATTATTCGTGGTTTGTAAAATGCACTGTCGATAATGCCCTTTTCGCAAGCGAAAAAAGAACTTTGATTTTTAATTTAGGTCAAGATAACGCATCAGACAACACGACAATTCCACTTATCGGGGAAGGCATGCCCAATAAATTTCCAACTCAAAACCAGCTTATCGGATTAAACCTTTCCAGCCTTCAACCACTAGACTTTCTCTACGTTTCTGCGGCTGCGTTGCTGGTTGCCTTGGCGTTATATGTGATTTGGCGCTACAGCCTGCAAAATAAGAAATCAGTGCTTAAGCATAAAAACAAATAGCCAATCAGCCGCCATACCAAGCACCCTTCCCATCATCCTAACTTTTCATCACATGCGCAACCCGCTGTGCAAATGTCACAAATGACAACACCGCAACCAAGGCCACTATGCCGCCTGCAAGGCTTGCATTTATTGGAATTGCGACTATCGCCATAAACAAAAGTCCAACTCTCTCCCCCCTCTCAAGAATCCCAGGCAGCGACCTTGCCTGCTTGTGGTCCAGCACGCCAGTGTGCTGCGAATAAGCCTTGACAAAAGAGGTCATGAAGGTTCCAAAAACCAAAAGCAAAAACAGCCAAACCATGGAGGGCAGCACAAAATCGGGAATTCCAATAAAATAAAGCCCTGCAATTATTGCAGCCTCAACAAGCCTGTCGGATACGCCGTCCAAAAACGCTCCCTTTCTTGACTCCTTTTTCCTTGCCCTTGCAACCGCGCCGTCAAAAAAATCGCAAACAAAGGCAAGCGCGGCTAAGGCTGCAAAAAGCGCAAGGCTGGCATTGTATGCAGCCCACGCTCCAGCCATAGCGCTAACAACAGAAAGCACCGTCCAGTGGTTTGGGTCAAGTGGAAGTTTTGCAAGCACCATTCCTGCCGCAGCCGAAGCACCATTTGCAATTCCCGTGTATTTTAGCATTCAATCACCAATAATAAATACCATAAGAAAGCTGCCGACAATAACGTACAACAACAGAGAACAACGATAAAAAATCAATGACAAAGAACTTATGGCAAAGCCCAAAAAATATGGGGCGGCAAAGATATTTTTCCAGCATCCGCGTGCTCTATCCTTCAAGCCTCCCTGTGCATTTCTTTTAGGTATTTCAATACCTGCTGCAAGCCTGCAAACTTCCTGTCAGCAAGAGAAAAATCCTGCTTCTTTGTATATGTATTTGGAATTGCAAGGCAGCTCATGCCTGCGGCTTTTGCCGACCGTACTCCGGCAAGCGTATCCTCAAACGCAATGCAGTGCTCCGGCTTCTCTCCTATCAGCTTTGCTGTAAGAAGATATATGTCAGGGTGCGGGTTTTCCAATATTTGCCATATCTTGCTTCTAAGTGCATTTTCCAAGGCCTTGTTTTTTGAAGCCAACTTATG
>VGKX01000148.1 GCA_016866895.1 Candidatus Parvarchaeota archaeon | reverse complement strand
TAAAGGCGGCAGGCTTGTTGAAAAATTCAGAGGAAAGGCATCCATAACCCTTGTTTTGTCGGATGTTGAGGGAAACGACCTGGACGTAATTGCATCAGGCCCAACAGTCCCAGACCCAACCACATACTTAGATGCAAATAATATACTTATTAAATACGGCCTTTGGGAAGAATCAAACCCTTGTTGCAAACACATAATGAAAGGTTTGGGCGGCATGTTTGCTGAAACGCCAAAAGCAAAAAGTCCCAATAATGATATATATATCCTGGCGGATAACATGACGCCTGTGCAGGCGGCAATAAAGGAACTTAACAAGTCCGGCATTACAGACATTGCAGTTGAAAAACTGAAGGGAAATGCAGTTGACGCGGGAAAAAACCTCCGCCTTCTTCTTGAAAATCACTCGGCAGTTGTTGCAGGCGGTGAGACCACAGTTAAGGTAACAGGATGTGGAGTAGGCGGCAGGAATCAGGAGCTTGTACTTGGGAGCTTGCTTTTAAATTCCGCAGGCAAGACAAAATTCGTGGCGGCATCGATAGGCACTGATGGTGTTGACGGCACAAGCAAATTTGCAGGCGGGCTTGTCACAAGTAATATGATTTGTCAAAAAATCAAGGTACGCCTTGCGCTTGAGAACAATGACTCAAGCGCTTTTCTTGAAAGCAACTCGCTTGCAATAATGACTGGTCCTAGTGGTACAAATTTAAATGATGTGTGTATATTTTTGCGTATAAAATAGAAAAATTCGTTTTATGACGAATGAAAGTTGGACAGTATTTAAATACTTTATTATAGCTACCCAATCATGACCAGTTTGGGTACAATAAAAGAGCGCCTAGTTGAAGGGCCGAACGGAAGAGTGCCTGCATATAAGTTTGTGCCTCTTGTCACAAAACTTTCAAAAGAGCACCAAATAACCCTAAGTCCGACTCTGGCAAAAAAATTCACACCTGAGAATATCTTTGGCAGCGGTTGCATCTATCTGAGAGAAGCCATCAATGAGATGCAGACTGGTCCAGGCGTTGTAAAGCTAACCGTAATCAGGCATGCACAAACACCGCACAATAAAAAAAAGATTTTCCAAGGCGACACCAACACCCCACTAAGTACGCATGGCAAGCTGCAAGCAGATTTGACCGGAGATTTTTTATCAAACGAGCATGTTGATACAATCATAATGACTGAACTTGAACGAACACAAAAAACAGCCGAAGCCATCATATCAAGGCTTAAGCAAAACGACCAGCCATCAATCTTTTCTTATGGCCAGCTCAATGAAAGACGTCTTGGGGAGCTGACCCTTGTGCCGCTTCCCTTGATACTAAAAAAGCAGGCGCACATAATCACCACAGGAAATGAGATTTCAGTTTCCCACCTTCCGCTTGGCGGAGAAAACGTGCATCACATGCAAAACCGAGCCGAAGAAGTGGCTGCGGATATAAAGCAAGGCAGATATGGCAATCACGTCGTTGTTGTTCTTCATTACATCTCAGGCAAATGCATCATTGGAAAACTTCTTGGCCTAAACGCTCGCGAAATTGACAATATGGTTCTTGACAATGCAAGCATATCAAGGTTTTTGATTTTTCCACACAATAACGGCTCAAACGAGCATTCGATCATAGGTTCTATGAATTTCACCGGCCATCTTAAGCCTGCCAAGGCAATAGAAAATATATTTCCCTTAACTGAAATCCCCTTAATACACTAGCTGCCTCTTGAATAAATCAAAAGCAGGACAACGGGCTGATTTTGCAAAATTCTTGGAACGCAAAGGTATGGCCGCCCAGCTAGTTATATAAAAGTCAGATTACTCATACAAAAGGTTTGGGACTGCATTTGAATGGTGGTAAACATGATTATAGGGTTGAGCGGCGAGAATTGTGCGGGAAAGGACACTGCAGCAGAATACCTGATGAAAAAAGGATTTTACTACCTGTCACTATCAGACATAATACGAGATGAGCTTGCATTAGAAGGAGCTGCAATCACCAGGGACAACCTGATTGCAAAAGGCAACCGTCTTAGGGAAAAATATGGCCCCGGAGTCTTGGCTGCAAAAACAATTTCAAAAATAGAGAAGGGCAAAAACTATGTAATAATCTCAGTTCGCAATCCAAATGAGGTCAATGAACTAAAAAAACTCCCAAATTTCAATCTTGTGTATTTTACTGCACCTGCAGAAGTGCGCTTTGAGCGCATGAAAGCCCGCTCAAGGGAAGGCGACCCAAAAACCCTGGAAGGTTTTTTGGCGCTTGAAAAAGCCGAACTTGCCAGCCAAGATAAAAACCGCCAACAACTTGCGCAAGTATTCCAGATGGCAACAAAAAAAGTAGTCAATGATTCTGATTTTAAGCGATTGTACGAATCTCTTGACAAGCTTTTGGGTGAGCTTTCAACAGAATATAAAACCGACCGGCCTACATGGGATGAGTATTTCATGGGCATTGCAAAAATAGTTGCTAGCAGAAGCAACTGCATTAAGCGCCATGTTGCTGCCTTGATTGTCAAGGATAAAAGAATAATTTCCACCGGATACAACGGCACGCCCAGAGGCACAAGAAACTGCTCGGAGGGCGGATGCGCCAGGTGCAACGCATTTGCAGATTCGGGCACAAAACTAGAAGAGTGCGTTTGCTCGCACGGAGAGGAAAACGCAATAGTCCAAGCATCGTACCATGGCATTTCAATAAAAGAGGCGACAATATATACGACTTATTCCCCCTGCCTCACCTGCACCAAGATGATAATCAATGCAGGTCTAAAGGAAGTTGTATACAATGAAGCGTACCCTCTCTCCGAGCTTTCCCTGAAGCTTCTTGCTGAGGCAGGAATAGCGATTAGACAAGTCAGAATAAAAGACTGAAATGGGTTTAGTAAAACTGAATACTTAATCATATTAGTTAAACCTAAATTCTACTAGTTATACCAACGTATATAAACATGTTTATTCCTAATTTATAACAGATTGCCATGTTTAATTTTAAATCACCCACCTTTGACCATACGAGGGCAAAGGACAGTCAAAAAAACTTAGGCAATATGTTTAA
>VGKX01000147.1 GCA_016866895.1 Candidatus Parvarchaeota archaeon | reverse complement strand
GCGGCTCGTAGACCATCTTCAGACCGCGTATTTTCTCCTTGTTTTCATGCAAGTTGAGTATTGATTCAGCTACATGTTCCATGTGCGTATTGGTGTAGACCCTTCTGGGTATTGTGAGTCTAACTAGCTCGAGCTTTGGAAAAATATTTTGGCCTGTTTTTGCATCCCTGCCTTTAGACACTGCCCCACGCTCCATTGACCGCACGCCAGAATCTTGATAAAGAGCTGCTGCCAGCGACTTGGCTGGCCAGTTATCTCTTGCATGTGCGGCACAAACTCGAGTGCATCAAGATAGACTGCATGACTGCCAACTGGTTTGACTATAGGGATGCCATTGTCGGCAAGCATCTGGCCAAGATACTGTGTTTGCCCAATGCGGTACTTTAGGTATTCGTATTGCGCACCTTCCCTCAGGCCACGGGCAACTGCCTCCATGTCGCGGCCAGCCATGCCGCCATAAGTGTGCAGGCCTTCGTAGGTAACTACCATTTCCCTGCAGGATTCAAACAGCTGTTTGTCGCGCGTTGCAATAAAACCGCCGATATTTACAAGCGCGTCTTTTTTTGCGCTGTAGACGCAAGCATTTGCAAAGCCCATCATCTCATTGAGTATTTCTATTATGCTCTTGTTTGAATAGCCAGGTTCCCTCTGCTTGATGAAAAACGCGTTTTCACTTGAACGGGTTGCATCAAATACGAGCTTTATTCCATTTTCCTTGCACAGGTTTGACACTTGGCGCATATTCGCAATTGACACTGGCTGCCCGCCCGACATGTTGCAATTCATCTCAACATAGACGAAGGGGATTTTTTCTGCCCCGTTTTCCTGAATTAGGTTCTTGAGCTTTGCCAAATCCACGTTTCCTTTGAACTGATCTTCTGATTTTGGGTCATGGGCGCAATCTACGATTATGTCAGGCATGGATGCACCCTGTAGCTGCACGTGCTCCTTGGAGGTAGTAAAGTACATGTTGCGTGGCACAAGCAGGCCAGGCTTTTTTATTAGCGCGCGGGAGACGAGATGTTCTGCGCCCCTGCCCTGGTGAGTCGGCACAAGGTAGGGAAAACCGAGTACATCCTGTATGGCTTTTTCCAGGTTATAGAAGTTCCTGCTTCCAGCGTACGCCTCATCGCCAAGCATCATGCCAGCCCACTGATTATCAGACATCGCAGCAGTGCCTGAATCAGTAAGAAGGTCTATGTAGACTTCGTCGGATTTGAGGAGAAAAGTGTTATAGCCTGCGTTTCTTATTGCCGCTTCCCTTTACGAAGCATCAAGAACAGTGACTGGTTCGACCATCTTTATTTTAAATGGTTCTGGAATGCCGTGGATTAGTTTTTTAGTTGCAGCCATTTTGCCACCCCACATAAATTCGTTGCTTTAAAGCCTCAAAAAATTTTCAAGGATTTTCTCGCCGTACTGCGTGTGCCAGACTTCGGGATGAAACTGGACTGCATGTATTGGCAAGCTTGTGTGCATCATTGCCTCAAATGGGCACACTTGCGAGTGAGCAAGTGAAATAAAGTTTGGCGGCAGGGATTTGACTTCGTCAAAATGGGACACCCAGGCAGTGATTTTGCCTGGAAGCCCGACAAGTACGCCTTGTGGCTTGTCGATTGCAATTTCCATTGTCCCATATTCTGCCGACTTGCCTTTTGCCACGCTGCCGCCAAGGACATGGGCGATTGCCTGCTGGCCAAAGCAGATTCCAAGAAGCGGGCTTTTGTACCTTCCTGCTGCCGCAGCCTCGATGATTGCGCGGTTTGCCTTAAGGTCAACTTCGTAAACCGAGCTTGGGCCTCCTGACATGATGACTTTTTCAGCAGCTAAAAGTTTTGCAGTTTCAACTTCCGGCTGGACGATTTCCCCGGCAAAACCCAAGTCGCGCACAGCCCGCCAGATAACATGAGTATACTGCGAGCCGTTGTTGATGATGAGAATGGACATGAAAAACAACTTCATTTGGTATTAGGGATCGTAGATGCAATGTTTCATTTGTAGGCTTAATGCTTAGCCAAATATAATAAAACTAGCTAGGGTTGAATTCAAAAAAAGGCTTATAAGAAAATTCGTTTTGCAGAGCACAATAAACTGGGATTGAAAAAGTAAAAAATAGCTGGTTGGACGAGTATATGGGAAGCCGGATTTGACTTACTCCCCAGTCTAGTTGACAACCAGTGTGCCTTCCATCTCCCTGTGCCCGTCTCCGCAAAACACATTGCAGCTAAAGTCAAATGTGCCCTGCTTGCTTGCAACAAACTGGCCCGTGGCGCTTTTGCCCGCCTCTGCCTTGAGGTCAAAGCCAAAGTCGCGAATTGCAATGCCGTGCGAAACATCCTTGTTGACAAGGGTGATTTTGACCGTGTCGCCCTTGTTTACCGTGATTGTTGACGGCTCGAACTTCCAATTGGACGCCTCGACTGTGAATTCCCTGACTTTGCCAGTCCCCGCCCCGCTGCCTGCAGCCGAGCCTGAATCGCCGCCAACCGACCCTCCGTTTGCATTGCCGCCGCCCCAAGTGTTGTCAGGCGGGCTTGGGGGAGGTGGTGGGTTTGTGCCACCCTGACCCTGGTTGCCAGTGCAGCCATAAAGCAGCACTAGGGCAAAAAGCAGCATAGCAGCTAGACTTGTGATTTTTTTCATTCTCCAACACCCCGGCAATTGATTGAATTGTTTCTAAACGCTATTAATGAAGTGGCATGCTCTTAAAATTACCTACCAATGGGTTACTCCATTTCCACGGTTGCAGGAGGCTTGTTTGTAATGTCGTAGAGCACGCGGCCGACGTGGCGGATTTCGTTTGTGATTCTGCTTGAGATTTTCTCAAGAAGCGCAGGCGGGATGTGCGAGAAATTGATGGTCATTCCGTCAAGCGAGCGGACAGCACGCACGACAAGCGTGTAATTGTAGTGCCGCTCATCGCCGCGCACGCCAACGGTTTTTACAGGCAAAAGGGCTGCAAAGTACTGCCAGGGTTTTTCAATCTCCCCTCTTGCAACAGCCGCCTCAAGCTCCTCTTCGACAATGGCGCACGCGTGGCGGACAATTTCGGCTTTTTCAGGCGTTATCTCACCAACAATGCGCACTGCA
>VGKX01000146.1 GCA_016866895.1 Candidatus Parvarchaeota archaeon | reverse complement strand
CTGAACCTTGCAAGGCAGGGCAAGAGGCTGGACGGACGAGGAGCCGACCAGTACAGGGAGATAACCCTCCAGAAAAACGCAATCCCCAACGCCGAAGGCTCTGCGCTTTGCCAGCTTGGCAAAACCCAGGTGCTTGCAGGCATAAAGTTTGACATTGCAAAGCCTTATCCGGACAGGGAAGACGAGGGCATTTTCTCAACCGGCGCGGAACTTGTGCCACTTGCCTCCCCGATGTTCGAATCAGGCCCGCCAGGCGAGGACGCCATAGAGCTTGCCCGCGTTGTTGACAGGGGAATCCGCTCATCTGAAACACTTGACCTCAAGTCGTTTTTCATTCAGGATGAAAAGGTGCTTGCGCTTTACCTTGACTTGTGGGTGCTTGACTATGGAGGCAACCTCATAGACTGCGCATCCCTTGCCGCAATGGAGGCGCTTCTCAACACAAGGATGCCAAAAGTTGAGGATTGCAAAATCATTAGAGGCGAGTCTACAGGGCCCCTAAAGCTTTCAAGCAAGGTGACAACGTGCACATTTGTAAAAATCGGCTCAGACTACCTGCTTGACCCGGTACTTGACGAGGAGCTTGCAATGGACGGCAGGATTTCGTTTGCAACAACCAAAAGCCACGTCTGTGCGGTCCAGAAATCCGGCTGGTCAGCCACAAGCGCCGCCGAAGTCTCGGGCCTGATCGACAAGTCGTTTGCGCACGGGGAAGCACTCAAGTCGCTTTTGACTCAATAGTGCAGGCAGGCTGCGGGCCTGGAAAAGCTGAAAGCCTGCATTTGTGAACAATATTTGAAAAACAACTGTTGATATTCTAGGGGTGGATGAAAAATGGCAGACAGCAATGTCCGATACGGGGCAGAAATAAGAAAAAGGGCGCAGACGGTGTACAGGCAAAAAGTCGCAACATATGACTGCCCCTCATGCGGAAAAAACGCAGTAAAAAGGCAGTCCTATGCAAAGTGGCAGTGCAAGTCATGCGGGGGTATTTTTGCCGGTGGCGCATACTCATTCACAACCCCGACCGGAGAGGTTTCAAGGCGGCTTGGGGCAGAAAACAAGAAAAATTAGATTTCTCACTGCTTGGCGCACGCGGCGCGAGGCGGTTAGGGTGGTAATATGTACGTTTGCCAAAAATGCAAAAAAGAAATAAAGGAGCTTGACTCCAAGTTTGTCCGCTGCCCCTACTGTGGCTGGAGAATCCTCTACAAGGGCAGGCAGCCTGTTGCCAAGGACGTGGACACGAAGTAGCACGACCTTGGTCAAGCAAGGAAAAATAAAGCTGCGAATCAGCGCCTGCGCAGCACAAGTGCGTGCATATCCATGCTCATAAGCACAAGCCGCAAGCCGGTTCAAATTTCAAGGCGTCTTGCAAAATGCCTTGCCGCAATCATTCCGGATTCGGCTTATTCGACAAGGGGCAAATCCTCAATCCACCAGCTTGCGCACAAAGCCGGGCTTGGCGGGCACTCAAGGCTTTTGATTATCGAAGACTCGCGAGGAAATCCTTCGTGCCTCAGGTTTGCAAAAGTCATTGCCGGCAAGTCGGGTCATGACTTTGAATGGCTGGAGCAGGCAGTCGCAGTCAAATCTGTCAAGCTTGACACCGAACCAAAAAGGCAGCCAAAGCCAGAAGGCATATCGTTTGAGGGCAGCTGCTCAAGGCAAATGTCTGAAATGCTTGGCTTGGATGCAGCGGATTTCGATTCAAGCAGCTCGAAGCTGGAGGTTTGCTGCACTGATGGCCTGCTTTCATTTTGCTTTCAGGGCAGGCGCATCTTGGAAATTTCGTTGGGCTTTTTCCAGGCAGTTGAAAAACAAAAGTAGGAAAAATGAGAAATGGAATTTAATATGTACGCTGGCAGATGGGAAAAATGAAGGCAAATAATGAAGCAGTAAAAGCTGCAAGATTTGGGTGCACATGCGCCCTTGAGATATACCTTCCAGGCGCAAAGGCTGCAAAAGACGCGTGCAGGGCGCTTGCACAGGAAACAGAATTCAAAAAGAGAAGCCTATCATCAATCTCGCCAAAAGGCAGCAAGCTTGTCATTCGCATCAAAGCCGATGACGTTGTTGCACTAAGGGCGACAATAAATTCATATTTAAGGCTTCTTAGCGTAATTGAAAGCATAGAGGCGGAAAATTCCAGCTAAGTCTCTGACTTGTGCATCAGGAAAAACACTCTGGGAATGTGTGCGCAAACTGGAAAACAAACGAACAACAGGGAAAATAATCCGGAAAACCGGATATCGGAATATTGCAAAGGTGGTATTTATGGCAGGCGGGCTTCCAGCTGACATTGAGCAACAGGTTAGGGAATTCCAGCAGCTTCAAAGGACGCTTCAGACTGTTGTTGCCCAAAAGCAGCAGCTGACGTTCCAAATAGAGGAAATCAAGCTTGCAGCGCAAAGCGTCAATAGCGCAACTGGGATGCTTTTCAAGGCAGCAGGCGGCTTGCTGATACAGATAAGCCCCGAGTTTGCAAAAAAGGAGCTGTCTGAAAAGCAGGAATCATTCGAGCTGCGCCTCACAATGCTTGGAAAGCAGGAAAAGCAGCTTTCTGAAAAGGCGGCCGGCCTGAAGGCAACACTTGAGGCTGCCCTGAAAAAAATGCCCTCTGAGTAATAACTGGCTTTTTCAAAGGCAAATTTCTACTAAGGCAAACGTCTGTTTTTCAGGCAAGTTAGGCCAAGGTGGGTTAAGATACTATTTTATATCAGCTTTCTCTTTATCCTCTTAGCCTCGCCAAACTCCTCCAATTAATAAATCAGTTTGAGGTAAAAAGGGCAGGCGATAGCTTGGCGATTTGCTTGTCATCGGTCAAAAATTTCCTCAGGTCAATTCGGGGCAAAAGAGTTCTGATTACCTTCCACACCCGCGCAGACCTGGATGCAGTCGGGTCTGCAATTGCACTATGCAGGTACCTGAAAACCGCAAGCATTGTCGCCCCTGACCAAATTTCAAGTGCGGCAAGGGGCCTTGCAGCCCATTGCAGGCAAAAAGTATTCCTTGCGCAAGAAGTCGATGTTGAAAACTTTGAATTTTTCATTCTTGTTGATACAAACAGCGCAAGCCTGGTGCCAATCTCAAAAGACCTGCCTGGCGGATTTGACTGCATAATTGACCACCACAGCCTGAGGC
>VGKX01000145.1 GCA_016866895.1 Candidatus Parvarchaeota archaeon | reverse complement strand
TGTCAAAGCCGGACAGCTTGTCGTGCAACCCCTGCGGCCTTGTTATGTCAGCCTCAACAAACTCAATCCTGTCCATTACCGAGTCCAAATATGACTTCCTGCCGCGAAAATTGTTGTCAAGCACGCTAACCTTGTAGTTTTCCCTGACAAGCCGCTCGACTAGAAACGAGCCTATAAAGCCGCTTCCACCAGTCACAAGTATCCTATTCAACCCCGACCCCCCTGTATACAAACCCAAGGCTTTTGACTGCGGCAGGATTGAGCATGTTCCAGCCGTCGACAACGGCCACCTTCTTTTTCATTGCCCCAGCGTATTTCCTCAAGTCAATTTCCTTCCACCTTGGATGATTGTTCATGATGATTATGCAGTCTGCGCCATCAAAGGCTTCATTGTAGGTGCCAACCGGCCTTGCAATCCCGGCAAATTCTTCCGGCTTTGCCACATGGTCCATCCCGACAACATCGGCCCCAAGACCCTTTAGCTGCATTACAAGGTCCTCTGTGGGCGAAAAGCGCACGTCCGAAGTTTCGGGCCTTCCCTTGAATGCAATTCCAAGCACCGCTACCCTTGCGCCTTTAATGTCAACACCATTTGCGCTTAGCGCCTCTTTTGCAAGGCTTAACACGTGCAGAGGCATTGACTCATTGATTTTCCGCGAGTTAAGGATTATGGAGTTTGGGTGGGCATGCGGCAGCTGGCTTAGGAATATATACGGGTCTTTTGTCAGGCAAGCCCCGCCAACCCCGGCGCCTGGAACCATTAGGTTGTTTCTCTTGTAGTTCATGTTGGCTGCCCTGATTATCTCATGCGCATTTAGCCCAAGCTTCTCGCAGGCAAGCCCGATTTCATTTCCAAGGGCAATGTTGACATCCCTGTAAATGTTGTCAAGCTGCTTTACAATCTCGGCCGCCTCTATTGAGGAGACTCGGACAATCGTGTTTGTCACCCTGTTGAATATGTTTGCCGCAAGGCCAACTGCCTCCTCCCCAGTCCCCCCTATTATCTGGGGCAGGTAGCGAAGCTCCTCTAGCGCTTTTCCCTCTATTGTGCGCTCTGGCGCAAACACCAGATGGACGTCTTTTCCTGCAACAAGCCCCGTCTTCTCTAGAATTATCTGCCTGACAATGCCGTTTGTAGTGCCAACAGGCACAGTGGAGCGAAGTATTACAAGGTCGCCTGCTTTCAGCCTTCCCGCAACATCCTCGGTTGCGCGCCTGACATAATCCATCACGGGCTTTTTTTCCTTGTCAACCGGGGTTGCAACTGCAATAATGTAGGTGTCCGTCTCCCCGTCCTTCTCAACAGCCTGCGTTACACTAAGATTCCCTCCCAGGTGCTGGTTTAGCAGAAATTCCAGCTCCGGCTCATGAAAGTGCGGCTTTCCTGCCTGAAGCCGCCTTGCAGTCTTCTCGTTTATCTCAACGCCGTTAACCTTAAAGCCAACATCGGCAAGCGTGACTGCAAGTGTCAGGCCAACATAGCCCATTCCGATTACGCAAATCCTTTTCATCATCCCACCAGATTTTTGCCTGAGTTTTCCTGGATGCCTGTCCAACCATAAATCAATTTGATTGCAAAGTAGCGCCCCGCGCAATTTTCTTGCGCCATACTTCAGGTTCCTTGTGTAACCTGCCCGCAAACGAATAGTATTTGCGCTGGAAAGCTTTTTAAGCAGAAATCGGCCAGCATTGTGCAGGGAAAAAGTGCGCATTTTGGGAAAACTGCCCAGTTTTTTTCCGCCACTGCCGCATTTGGTGTTTTATTGCATGGACCTTAAGCTTGCGACCTCAATTTCAAGGCTTCCCTTTTGGGGCAGCGCGAAAAAACTCGCAGTTCCGGCCTACCAAAAATCCAAGGAGGCCATATGGGCTGCGGCTGCCGCAAGGACAAAGGCTGAGCTTGCCTTGGGCCTCAAGCCAATGCGCCCACTCCCAGTTGCTAACAAGTCTGCAAAGCTTGACAAGGCCCTTTACGTCGGCCTGCGCTACAAGCTTGGGCTTAATAAAACCGAAGAAGAGTACAGCCATCTGCACATGTTCCCTGCAATCAGGAAAATCTGCCGCCATGTGGAGTATTTCCCGTTTTTTGAGATTGCAGCAAAAAAGGGGAATGCGCAAATGAATAAGGAGCTTGAGGATTTGGTAGGCTCGCTTGAACCCGACTTGGTCATATTCACTGCCGGCTATGACTACTTTGACATGGG
The DNA here is from genome assembly GCA_016866895.1 of Candidatus Parvarchaeota archaeon. NCBI lineage: Archaea > Nanobdellati > Candidatus Parvarchaeota > Candidatus Parvarchaeota archaeon. The sequence goes on along the minus strand of VGKX01000145.1, from coordinate 981 downwards.
CATGGTGCGGCGCATCTCATATAGCCGCCATCCTGTTACCTATGCCTTCATGCCTGATGACTTTTTCGCCTTTGAATGCGTCTCAAGATACGTCGCGCCCAATTTCAACTGGGTCTCCACCACGGATTCAAAATCACTTTCAAAATATGCACGCCTTGGCTACAATAATGCAATCCTGACGCAGTGGGCCTCAAATACGGATTTTTTCCGGAAGATTTCAGGTTGCGAAAAGGATATTGGGGTAAGCTTTGTTGGAAGCGTGCGCGGCCCGCGAAGGCGGGAACACTTAGGCTACCTTGCAGCCAAAGGAGTTGATGTTTCCATATATGGCTATGGCAGCCCTCTTGGCGCTGTCAGTTATGAAAAGATGGTGGAAATATTCAACAGGTCAAAAATCAATCTCAACTTCAATTTCATCACAGGCGGCACGCAGATGAACGCAAGGCTGTTTGAAGTCACTGCCTGTGGCGGTTTTGTGCTCACGCCTGACAACTACGACCTGCCGCGCTATTTTGAGGCCGGCAAGGAAGTGGTTTGCTATGAAAGCCCCTCCGACCTGGTTGAAAAAATAAGATATTACCTGTCGCACGAAGCTGAAAGGGAAAAAATTGCAGAAGCAGGCTACAGAAGGACGCTTGCAGAGCACTCCTATGAAAAGCGCTTTGAGAAAATCTTTGCGCAAATTTTTGGCAAATAGTTTTCGGCAAATAGGGTTGTTTGCCTTTTACAATGTTACGTCTCAAAAAAGCCTTGCGTCCTTGAGGGCCGGAAGCTGCCTGTCCCTTGCAGAAAATATTTTTTTGCCCAAGTCCGGCCAGCTTATCCCAAGTTCCAAGTCATCATGCCTTACGCCTGTTTCACAAGACGGCTGCTGCGGCGCATCGGCAAGATAAACCACCTGCGACCCTTCCTCCATGCTTGCAAAACCGTGGGCAAAGCCCTGTGGTATGTAAAACCCTAGCCTGTTTTTTTCGGACAGCA
>VGKX01000144.1 GCA_016866895.1 Candidatus Parvarchaeota archaeon | reverse complement strand
GGGTAACGCCCTAGCATATGCCCAATGAAGTCAGCGCTTCGGGCAAGGTGATTATTTGATTCTCATTTCAAACGATGACGGGCTTTCTAAGGGGCTGCTGCTTCTGATTGAGGCGGCACTTGAAAACGATTCTGATGTTGTGGCAATAGTGCCTTCGCGCCAGCAGTCGGCAACTTCAAAAAAAATAACCTACCACAAGCCCTTGAGTGTCAGGCAGGTGGACTTTCACGGCCACAGCGTGACTCTGATTGACGGCACGCCTGCAGATGCCATAACCTTTGCGATAAACAGGAGGGGGTTTTTGAAAAAAAAACCTGCTTTGGCAGTCACTGGAATCAACTCCGGCTACAATGTTTCCATACACTCAATACTTTCCTCGGGCACCATAGGGGCGGCAGTTGAGGCGGCAACTTATGGAGTCCCAGCAATAGCATTTTCTGCAATGTCAAACGTGAAAAACTGGGCAAGCGGAAACGCCTGGCCACAGCCTGACTCAACAAAAAAATGGGCAAGCTACTTCATTAAAGAGGCCCTGGAAAACGGGCTGCCCGAAGGGTGCGATGTGCTCAATGTGAATTTCCCGACTAACTCAAAGAAGGCAAGGGTGGAGGTCTGCAGGCCGCAAATGCAGCACTTTGTGATAAAGATAAGGGAAGAGAAGCACAAGTATGGATTGAACGATTACAAGATAACCGGGGCGCGGCTTGCAAAGGCAAGGCGGGGGAATGATGTCACCAGGCTTGTGAAAGGAAGTGTTGTGCTCACGCCGATTTCAATCTCGCTTGTTGAAAAGGGCGCCATGGCCGATATTGAAAGGCGCCATGGGGGAAAGCGGCTTGGCGGGATTTGAAAGGCCCGAAAGGCAGTGAACGGATTTTCCAGTGGCGAGGCGAAATGTCTAATTTCAAAACCAAACAGGAAAAGAATTTGTGGTTTATTGTGATACAAAAATATTTAAGGCGAATTGGGGTCTGCAAATGGCTCGCAAAGCCGGAAAAGGAGTGGGGGGAAAGCACTGCAATAAAGCTATGCGTGTTGAAAAAAGCAGTCTAGCCCTTTATGTTTTCCTTGATTTTTTCCCTCAGCTCGCCCTCTGAAAGCTTGAGGTGCGCCGCGCCTTCTGTTTGCGCAAGGGTTGCAACTGCAAGTGCGACATTGAATGGCGCCATGGAATCAAAGGGCGTCGGCACAATGAACTCCCTGGACAGACTGCCTTCTGGAACCGAGTTTGCAATCGCATATGATGCGGCAAGCTTCATCCCGCTTGTTATCCTGCTTGCGCGCACGTCAAGTGCCCCCCTGAAAATGCCAGGAAAGCCAAGCACGTTGTTTATCTGGTTTGGCAAGTCAGACCTGCCTGTCGCATAAACAAAAGCCCCGGCCAGGCGTGCGTCCTCCAGCGAAATTTCGGGAATTGGATTTGCCAGTGCAAAAACAATTGGCTTTTCTGACATTGATTTTACCATATGCTGGTTTATTGAGCCTGGCACAGAGGCCCCAATGATGGCATCAGCGCCCTTGCATGCAGCCTCAAGTGTGCCCTGGACATCCTGCTTGTTTGTAATGGCTGCAAGCTGCGACTTGTGGGTGTCCAAATCCGCCCTTGATTTTGAAATGACTCCCTTGCTGTCGCAAACAATGATTTCATTCACGCCAGCGATTCCAAGCAATTTTGCTATTGCGCTTCCAGCCGCCCCCGCGCCGTTTATTACGACTTTTGCGGCCTCAAGTTTCTTGCCTGCGACTTTTAGCGAATTAATCAGTCCGGCAAGTGCGACAACTGCAGTCCCGTGCTGGTCGTCATGCATCACAGGTATGCCTAGCTTCTCCTCCAGTCTGCTTTCAATACCGTAGCACTTTGGATTTTCAATGTCCTCAAGGTTTATGCCGCCAAAAACAGGCGCTATTGCCTTTGCAGCCTGGACAAACTCATCCTCGCTTTTCACGTCAAGGCAGAGGGGAAACGCATCAACGCCCCCAAATCGCTTGAACAAAAGCGCCTTGCCCTCCATCACAGGCAGCGACGCGGCAGGCCCTATGTTCCCAAGCCCAAGCACCCGGCTTCCATCTGTAAGGATTGCAACAGAATTCCATTTCATTGTAAGGTCAAATGCAGCATCAGGGCTGGCTGCTATTTCCCTGCACACCTGGGCAACGCCAGGCGTGTATGCTAGGGAGAGCTGCCTGATGTTGTTGAGCTTTCCCTTGAGGGCGATTTTTATCTTTCCCTTTTGCTTTCTGTGCAGTTCAACTGCAAGCTGCCCTAGTTTTTCCATTTTCATAGTCTCCCTGTTTCACCTCGGCTATGCCAAGTTTCCCTTTGGCAATGCCAAGTAGACAAAACTATAGATTAACTTTGGCATGGCAAGTATTAAATAAACTAGAAATAAACTTAATGCAGTGGGTGATTATATGAAATCAAGGATTAATGGCACAACCATGCAGACTGTTTCCATTGAGCTTGAAGCAGGAGAAAGTGTCTATGCTGAAAGCGGCGCAATGGCTTGGATGTCAGACAACATCGATATGGTCAGTGAAATGAGAGGCGGGCTTGGGGCAGGGATTGGAAGGCTTTTTACAGGCGAATCGCTTTTCCTTGTCAATTTCACAGCGCAGGGCAACAGGGGATTTGTGACTTTTGCAAGCGACTTTCCAGGGAAAATCATGCAGTTCAACCTCAAGCAGGGAGAGAGCATCATATGCCAGAAGGATGCTTTTTTGCTTGCACAGCAGACAGTGCAGCTCAAGACAATGTTCAGGAAAAAGCTTGGGGTTGGACTGTTTGGCGGGGAAGGATTTATACTGCAGGAGATAAGCGGCCCGGGGACTGTGTTTGTTGCACTTGACGGGGAGATAACTGAGCTTGTGCTAAAGGCAGGCCAGAGGCTAAAAGTCGACACTGGCTGCATTGCCATGATGGAGCCATCAGTAAAATTTGACGTGCAGATGCAAAAAGGCGTGAAGAACATGCTATTTGGCGGAGAGGGGTTGTTTTTGGCAACAGTTGACGGCCCGGGCAAAGTGTGGCTTCAAAGCATGCCGGTTTCCAACCTTGCCGCAGCCGTTGCGGCATACATCCCGCGAGGATAAGCACTTGCTCAAAGAGACAGGAAATGCAAGGCTCTATAGGGCTGAAAGCCGTAAAGCGCAAAAGGAAAAAATGCAAGATGCTGGAATGCGAAAATTGTAAGGTAAAAAAGGACGATTGATGGGCATGGACAACGACTCAAAGCTGCTTGTCAGCA
>VGKX01000143.1 GCA_016866895.1 Candidatus Parvarchaeota archaeon | reverse complement strand
TTGCCCCAAGGCCGGAAAGGCCGGCGCCAACAAGTGCCATTGCCCCCCCGCCTGAGCCGGATGCGAAAAAAGAGCCGATTGCGCCAATCAAGCCCAATGCAAAGCAGGCATAGCCGGCATATTTGTAACTGATAGTCTGCATCATAACCACCCAAACTTGGCATTACTAATGAATATTGGTGTATTTAAATATGCACGCCTGTGTGCACGAGATTGGGCATTGAAATAAACAGGCCCGTTTGGGCATGGTGCGACAGGCAGCTTGTGCATTGTGCGACAGGCAGCAACAAGTGGGGCGCAACAGGCAGCGACAGGCGGAATGCAGGGGACTGAAACCGTTGGAGAAATGGCGCAGAGCATCAAAAAGGCTTATAAATGCTTGGCGCGTATCAATTTACTGTCAGCGGCCATAGGGGAGGGGAAACACCCAAACCCATTTCGAACTTGGAAGTTAAGCCCTCTTACGATATTGCCTTTACTGCGGTCGTCCGCGGGAACGCGTATTGTTGCTGACACTAATATTTTACTCCTTAGCCTATGCGCCAAAAAGCCAGACTTAGAGCAAGCATTTTGCAGGCGTGTTTTGCAAAAGATAGCCCAAGCGGCCGAATGCTGCCCAGGGTTCGCAAAAAGGCAATCAAAAAGCAATTGCATTCTGCGGTGGATTCGTCTTTTGCCTTATGCCTATACTTATATTTCTTGTCCTGGCAATTAATTTACTGGACATTGATTTTTTGTAGGTGGGATTGGCTTGCGGCATAATACTTGTTTCAAGGTTACAGATGAGGCTGAGTGTATATGGAATTTTCAGGGTTTTACAAGCTAAGTGTGGATGAGAGGCGCAAGCTTGCAGCTGAATTTGCACAGCTTTCACAAGAGGAGGGGAAGCTTCTTGAGACGCCTTGCTCCCTGCCACTTGGCGTTGCCGACCGCATGATTGAAAACGTCATAGGGTCATACCCGCTCCCATACGGGGTTGCAACCAATTTTGTGATAAACGGCACTGAAGTCCTTGTGCCAATGGTGATTGAAGAGCCCTCCGTGGTTGCGGCAGCCTCAAACGCCGCAAAGCTATGCAAAAGCACCGGCGGGTTTATTGCCTCAAGCACTGCCCCGATAATGATTGGGCAGATGGCCCTGTTCCGCCTTGAAGACGCGCAGAGTGCTTTTGAAAAACTGCAAAAAGGCAAGGAGCAAGTCATTGGAATTGCAAAAAAATACGCAGGAAGCATTGAGCAGTACGGAGGCGGGGTGAGGGGCCTTGACATGGAGCTTCTTGACTCGCAGGCAGGCAAGATACTTCTTTTGAAATTTTACATAGATGTGCGCGATGCCATGGGCGCAAACACTATTAACACAATCATGGAGCTTTCCTCGCCTGAAATCGAGCAGATGGCAGGAGGCAAGGCGCGGGTGAAAATCCTTAGCAACCTTGCAATAAAGCGCATAGCGCGGGCAAGTGCCAAATGGAGCGCGGCCGAGCTTGGCGGAAGCGACGTTGTTGACAGAATTCTTGAAGGGTATGAGCTGGCCGTGGTGGACCCTTTCCGCTGCGCAACGCACAACAAGGGAATAATGAATGGCATTGATGCGCTGGCAATTGCAACAGGGCAGGACTGGAGGGCAATAGAGGCCGGCTGCCACGCATATGCGGCATGGGGCGGAAAATACAGGCCGCTGACAAGGTATTACAAGGACAAAAACGGGGACTTGATTGGCGAAATCGAGATACCTGCGCAGGTGGGGATTGTCGGCGGGGCCATAAAAACGCACCCTGTTGCAGCCATTGGGCTCAAGCTTCTCAAGGCACAAAATGCTGCTCAGCTAGGCGAGGCTTTGGCTGCAGTAGGCCTGGCGCAAAATTTTGCAGCACTTAGGGCTATAACAACCGAAGGCATTCAAAAAGGCCACATGAGGCTGCACGCAAAAAACATAGCGGTGAACGCAGGGGCCCAAGGCGAGCAGATAGAAACTGTTGCAAAGGCCCTTGTAGACTGTGGCACGATAAATGTCTCCAAGGCAAAGGAAATTCTTGAAGGAATGAATAAATAAGAAAAATAAATAGGAAAAATTAGGTAGTTGATATGGAAAAAAACAGCAGCAATGGCAACTTGCCTGAAGTAAAGGGACTAGTAGAAAAATACAAGTACGACGTAATTGCAATCCTTCTTCTTGCAATGCTTTTTTACGGGATATCAAGCATAGCGTTTGGGGACGGGCTTTTGCCCAATTCAACTTATGAGAAACTCTCCTGGCTGAGAACCGCAACGAGTGGAGGGGGGCAATCACAGGCAGGATTGGGCGGCGGCGCAGTTGGCTTGGAAGGAATAGGAAGCTATCACAGTGCAAAAACGCTTGAATTTGCTGGCATGCTTGCAGGGGCAGATGTTCAAAGTGCGGCCGGGCTTGAGCAGGCATACAGGCTATCCTATTTGATTAGCGTTGTGCTGATTTGCGCAGGCGCTTATGTGTATTCAAGGGCACTGGGGCTTGAAAGGCAGTGGGCGTTTGCAGCCTCCTGCATCATAACGTCAACGCCTTATGTGCTGCTTTCTTTTGCAACCCAGGCCGGGCTTGCCCCTGTGCTTGCCTTTGCGCTTTGCATTGTCGGGCTTGCCGCTTTTTCCCTTATGAAAAAAAGCCCTCTTTTTGCAATACCGGGTTTTGTTTTTAGTGCAGCAGGCTTGCTTTCCGACCCGCACCTTGGCCTTGCTGGCGCACTTATTGGCTTTGCAGGAGCCTGCACTGTCATCTTGCACGCCATGAATAAAAATACAGAAAACACTGAGGGCAGGGGCACTGGGGCAAAGCTTGATTTTGCCAGGCTTGCGCCGCTTGCAGCTTTCCTTTTACTTGGGGCAGTTTCGGCACTTGTTGGGTCCCAAAGCTTTTCCTGGTATGAGTTCCAGGCGCAAAAATTCCTTTTCAACAACATCTTTCTTGCAGCAGCAGCAAGCCCGCTACTTGCCATTGCAATCGGTAAAAGCAAACAGGGGCGTGAGCTTGAAGGTTTGACTATGTTTGTTTTCGCACTTATTGCAGGCTCTGCCTTTCCACTTGCAGGCTTATTTTTGCTTGCCGCAGCCTTGCCGCATGGAATCAGGGCCTTGCTTGAGGCAGGGGAAAGCAGGATTGTTGCGGCCGCATTTGCAATAGGGTTTTTCATTGCAGTCTCCCTAAGCACGCACAGCGAGCTTGTCCAGACACTTGGACTGGGGTTGCTTTTTGGAGGGTTTTTGGCAGGGGTTGCATATGTTTA
>VGKX01000142.1 GCA_016866895.1 Candidatus Parvarchaeota archaeon | reverse complement strand
AAAGGAGCCAGTCAAGCTCAACATGAAAGTAATAGACTTTATCCCAGGCAAAAAGGCGCGGACGCACAGGATTGTAGTCCCAAGAAAAAAAGTGCTGAAAGGAAAGGGAAAAAGCGCCGAGGACGAAATCGTAAGCGAGATTTACAGCTAGCCAAAAGCAAGAGCTGATTGCTTGCGGCTTTTTTCCCTCCTTTTTGAAGATTATAGATGCTCATGTCTAGGTTTCCGTTTTTTTCAAGCTCACCTGCAATCTTGACAAGCAGCATTCCCTTTGCTTGCATGAAGCTTTCCCGCCCAACCTCCACATTTGCAATTGCATATCGGAGATTCTTGGAATTAAAGCAGAACATTGAGTCGTGGACGTTTTCGCAGTTGTGGAGAAAATAGGAGCCGGTTATTTTCCTTGTCCAAGATGCAACCATAGCCAAGGCATATAGGGACTACTTCCGGCTGCTTTGGAAAATTGCAAAAGAAAAATAGTTGATACAAAAACAGGCAGGAGTTATGGGTGGCTGAAGATAAACTCCAGGGCATCTGGAGTTTTCCTGTCAAGTGTGCAAAAGCCAAAGCGCTCAAACTGAACAGTTTCGCCAATTTTCAAGGAGTTGGCAGCCGATTCCACAAACCCCTCAACGACTTCCATGCTTTTTTCATTAAAGGTTTCGCCATCATCCAAAAGCAGGTCATGAAGTACAAACACCTTGCAAGGCACTGCATCAGACATTGCAACCCAGTGTATTATTTTTTTTGGAAGCTCGGCCGATTCGTCAAAGGAGGCATTGGTCACTCCGTTTGCGTTTTCCCCAACAATAAAATTGCAGTCCCCCTTGAGGCGCACCTTCTCCCCGGCTGAAAACTTTGCAGCATCCGCACCTGAAACATAAAAATTCCCGTCGCAGCTGACCTGCCTTGAGCCAAGGTCTGATTTCGGGTGGTTTGGAAGGCTTGCAGTGTGGGAATGGTAGCCAGATATGCAAAGCCTTGCCGGATTTGCAACAAAAAACAGCCTTCTTGCAATCGGGTCAATCAGTTTCTTGTTCTCATGCAGCAACTTGTCCCATGAGGGCTCGGACTCGACTTTAGAGATGCCAAAAGATAGGACAAAGTTCTTGATTGCTTGCGGTTTTATGCCTCTTCTTGCAAGACCGGCCAGCGTTGGAAGGCGCGGGTCATCCCACCCCCAGACTTTCTTTTCAGATATAAGCGGGGCAAGAAGGCGCTTTGAGATTGGGGCGTTTTTTATTGCAAGGCGGGAGAATTCAACAAGGAGAGGTTTTCTTAGCTGCAGCCTGTCAAGTACGAAATAGTAAAGCTCATCGCGAAGCTCGTATTCTTTGGTGCGCATTGCATGGGTGACTCCATTAAGCGAATCGAGAATCGGGGCCTGGAAGTCATAGGTGGGCCAGACTTTGTATTTGGACCCCTGCCTATAGTGAGGAGACGTTATTGAGCGGAAAATCGTCGGGTCTCGCATGGCCGTATTCTGGCTTTTCATGTCCGCCTTTATGCGCAAGGATGCCTGGCCGCGTGAAAATTCACCTGAGAGAAGCTTGGCCCAGGCCGCCATTGTTTCAGACTCGCTTGCAGATTTGCAAACGCATTCCTTGCCCTCAAAGCGATTTTTTTTGGCCTCTTCCAAAGCGCACGTGCAAACATAAGCGTTCCCGGTGGCAATTAATGTGTCTGCATAACCTATTAGCTGCGGCATGAAGTCTGATGCGAAAAGAATTGGCCCGTCCGGCTTGATGCCAAGCCAGGTCAGCCAGTAAATTATGGCATCAACATATTCCTGCTTCTCCTTTTCAGGGTTCGTGTCGTCAAAGCGGAGAATGAATTTGCCACCATACGCTTTTGCAGCTTCGCAGTCAAGCCAGGCTGCCTTGGCGTGGCCAATATGGGGGTATCCGTTTGGCTCCGGCGGGAAGCGTGTAATTACTTGCCCTTGCACGGCGTCCGGAAGTTCAAGTTTTTTTTCCTCCTCAGCTTTTATCTCATAGATGAAGTTTTTCATTTCTGACTCAAGCTGCTGCTTTGAATAGGAATTTACTGTGCCTACGATTTCATTTATTTTTTGCATCAGGCTTTTCATGTCAGCCTTTGCCTGGGGGGCAGCGCCAATGACTTTTCCGACAAGGTTGCCAGGGCTTGCCTTGCCATAGTCAAAGGCATTTTTAAGCGCGTGCTTGAGGATGATTTTTTCAAGAAGGGGTTCGTCTGCCATAAGATAACCAAGAATAGCCAAAGCATAAGTATGCCAGGTATGCAAGCAGTTTGGCTAAGTATGAAGGTGTGTTGAGTTTGGACTTGCAATAATATAAAACTAGCTAGCACGCGGAATTTGAAGAAAAAATACCTTTAGGCAATTATTTCAAGTTGGAGCAAATTTTGTGAAGTATGGGCGTATTCCGCTAGCTTGGGCTGTTTGATTCTTGAACAGTATTGTAGCCATCATAAGCAAACATTATGCCAAGAAGGATTGACCCTACGGACAATGACAAGAGAGCTTGATTTACTCCGGCAGCATATTCAAGAAAGATTAAGCCAATCCAAATCATGTCAGTGATTACAAGTCCTATCCCAAAATAAACACGCTTGCCAGCATAGATATACCCAAGGCCATATAGTATAAAATTTAATGCCGCAGCAAGCCACGGATTTTTTGATTCGCGGCTGGTCTGGTTTGTTGCTTTCGTTGCGGTTTGATTCTTGGGCGTTTTTGGCATAGTATCCCTCCTTGCGAGATTGGCTTACTGAAGGCAGTTCAATTGCATTTATTTTATTACCTCTGCGAGTATTTGTAATGGTCAATGCCCATGCAGAACATGTACTTGGACACGTTTCCAGAGAAAACAAGCCTTGCGTTTGCAAGCTCTGACAGGTTTTTGCAGCTTGTCAAAAACATGACAGTCCTAACCTGTTTTGCCCAATCCTTGATTAGAAGCGACGGGTCCTTTGCCTTGAGAAACGGGCTTGCCGAAGCGCCAAGCCTTGCCCCAAGCGCCATTGACTTGGCTATGTCAATGCCGCTTCGCACACCCCCACTTGCGATAGTTGGAAGGATTTTTGAGCACATCATTATCGAGACTGCTGTTGGGATGCCCCACTCCCCAAACCCCTGGACAAAGCCCTGCCTTGCATACTCTACTTTACTCCATGAGGTCCCGCCGGCTCCAGATACATTGACCATCTTGGCCCCAAGGTCTGCAAGCTGGCGGGCTACCCTGTCCGATATGCCCGCCCCGGTTTCCTTTGCAATTACTGGGACATCCAGCCTGTCGCACAGGTTGCCAAAGGCGTCGGCAACTGCTGA
>VGKX01000141.1 GCA_016866895.1 Candidatus Parvarchaeota archaeon | reverse complement strand
CTCGCGAGGGTTTTCAAGATAGTCCAGCCTAAGCTCTGCTAGGGCAGCGCCCTGGCTTTTTGCCCTGCCAATAGCAGCAAGTGCTGTTTTTGCATTTTTTTCGGCTATGCATGCGCACAGTTTTACCATTCTTCTCGCCCGCTTTTTCAGCCTGTTTTTCCAAACAGCGCCAAATCAACCCTAGTCGGATACTTCATTTACTGCTCACTGTCACCTTCCGCAACTCCAATCTCCGAATCAGTCACTGCTTTGGAAAATTCCCGAAATGTTATGCCCTCTTCCAAGATGGGCTTTCCAATCCCATCCAAAAGCACAAACCTTGGTTTTGCCTGCCTTGTTTTTTTGTCCAGTGCCATGGCATTCCAAAGCCCTGCATGGCTGAATTTGATTTTCTTATTCCCAAGCCCTGCGCTCTGCAGTGCCGTGGCCACAACCCCTGCCTGGTCTTCTTTCAGGCCGCGCCTTGACTGCGACAGCTTAAGCGCAACTTTCATCCCAAGTGCCACGGCCTCACCGTGCGAAATGCCAAAACCGCTCTCTTTTTCAATGGCGTGCCCTGTCGTGTGCCCGAAGTTCAAAAAATGCCTTGTGCCCTTCTCCTCCCGTTCATCTTCGCCAACTATCTTGCCTTTAATTGAAACGCACCGTGATACTATCCTTTCCAGCACCTGCTCGTCTTTGGCAAAAACCCTACCCGTGTTTTCAATAATATCAATAAGCAAATCCCTGTCCGCTATAGCTGCAGTCTTGATTGCCTCGCAAAGCCCTGCCTGAAGCTCGACTTTTGGCAAAGTCCCAAGCACTGCAAGGTCGCAGGCAACAAGTCTGGGCTGGTAGAAACTTCCAACAAGATTTTTTGCGTCCCTTGTGTTTATCGCAGTCTTGCCCCCGATGCTTGAATCCACCATTGCAAGCAGCGTTGTTGGCACGTGCACAAGTGAGACTCCGCGCATGTATGTTGATGCCACAAATCCTGCTGCGTCCCCAACGGTTCCGCCGCCAAGGCCCACAATTACCCCGCCTTTTCCCAGCCCCGCCTTTGCGCAGGCAGTGTATATTTTTTCAAGCGAGGAAATTGTTTTTGCGCCCTCGCCATCTTCAAGCACAACTTGGCTTGCCTGAATCCCGCTTTCCTTAAGCGAGCCGGTTGCCTTGCTGCCATAGAATTTGTTGGCGGTCTTGCTTGAAACCACCAGGGCTTTTTCTGCGCCGCCTGTGATTTGCAATACTTCTTTTCCCAGATCGGCAAGGCTAAGCCCAACCATTGCCTTGTAAGGCCTTTGCGCTTTTATCTCAATTTCAATCATGCCAAAGCACCAAATTCCGGTTTTGTCTGATTGGCTCAGTCCATTGCACTGTCTAATGCTTTTGCCTGCTCTTATGCGTTTGCCTTTTCGCCCCAAGCGACCTGCCAAGCGCGCCTGCAATCGGTTCCACGTCAACAACAAGCTGCCTGAAGTGGTCGTATGTCAGCTGCTGCTGCGCGTCGCTTTTTGCAGCCTTTGGGTTTGGGTGCACCTCAATTAGAAGCCCGTCAGCGCCACAGGCAACTGCAGCCCTGCTCATTGGCGTGATTAGCTCCCTGATGCCGGTGCCATGCGACGGGTCAACTATTATAGGCAAGTGCGTCAGGCCCTTTAGAAGCGGCACAACGTTAAGGTCCAATGTGAACCTCGTGTCAGTTGAAAAAGTCCTGATGCCCCTCTCGCACAGGATGACGTTTTGGTTTCCTTCCTGCATTATGTATTCTGCGGCAAGCAAAAACTCCTTGACTGTTGCGCAAAGCCCCCTTTTCAAAATTACCGGCTTTTCGCTTTTCCCCACCTGGCGAAGCAAGTCGTAGTTTTGCATGTTCCTAGCCCCCACCCTAAGCATGTCCACACTTTCTTCCACCTGGCTTACCTGCCTTGGGTCCATGACCTCAGTTTCTATCGGAAGGCCGGTCTGCTCCCTTGCGGCATCAAGAAGCCTCAACCCCTCAAGGCCCATTCCCTGGAATTCGTAGGGGGATGTCCTGGGCTTGAATATCGACCCGCGAAGCACCTGCGCGCCGCTTTCCTTGATTGCATGCGCGCTTTCAATTATCTGTTCCTTTGACTCAACCGAGCAGGGTCCTGCAATCAGGACGATGTTTTCGGTGCCAAATTTCACCCCGTCGACTTTTACAACCGAGTTTTCCTTTTTCATCTCCCTTGAGGCAAGCTTGTAAGGGGTCATTACCCGCATGACATTTTCAACCACTTCAATTGTCCTGAAGGTGTTCTCGTTTATTGAAAGCGTGTTGCCAACAATTCCAAGCACAATCCTGTCCTCGCCCTGGCTCAGGTTTTCTGTGTGCAGCCCCAAATCCCGCGCAAGGTCCTTGACTGCCTGTATCTGGCTTTCTGTTGCGCCTTTTTTCAATATCACAATCATTTTTATCACCACATTTTAGTCATTCTGAATTCAAAATTTTGGTTTGTTGCACTGTTTTCATGGACTTGCTCTAGCCCAGGTTTGTTTTCCCAAAAAACTGCAAGGAGCCAAAGGAGGCAAAGCCATCGCTAGCTTTTGAAAATTCTTGGGCATCCCGCAGCCGGTTTACCGCGGGGTTGCCAGCCTTGCAAAAGAAGGCCAACTACCAAAAATAGAAATAGCCAAAAGAAGAAAACTTTGCAATGCTAACGCCTCTGAACCTTGTGCCTGTTGCTCTTATCGGAATTGCATTGCCGATTTCCATGGGCATTATTCAACCATAAGTCCTATTTAAGCCTTTATGTTTTTTCCTGCATATTTTTGTGCATTAAAGTACATATTTATAAATCTGCCTCGGTTCAACAAAGTCCTCAGTGTTTTACGCGGGGTGCTATGCGTGGAGAATGATAATGGTGGAAGGGATGGACTTTGGCCCAAAATCAGTGGCCTTGGACTTGCATATAGCCCCGGCAGACTTGTTTTCAGTGCTGTGCGAGCATGAGCAGATAGCTTTCCTGTTTGAGAGCAGCAAGGGCGTTGAAAAGCTCTCCAGATTTTCGTTTCTGGGCTTTGGCCCAAGCAAGCACATGGTGCTTGATGGTGGGGCGTTGAACGTTTCGTGCGGCAAAGACGGGCAAAGCCAGGCCCTTGATGCAACAGACCCGCTTGGGATGCTCAAATCCCAAATCGGCAGGGCAGACGTATCCGCCGAGGGGTTTTTAGGTGGCGCAGTTGGTTATTTTTCATTCGACTTTGTCAACCACCTAGAACCAACTCTTGCAGACTTTGCCCCAAAAAACCCGGCAGGCTTTCCGGATTATGAGTTTGGCGTATTTGATGATTGCATTGTGTTTGACCACAGGGTCGGGACCATTAAATACCTGTACCGTGCGC
>VGKX01000140.1 GCA_016866895.1 Candidatus Parvarchaeota archaeon | reverse complement strand
TTGCATGATGATACACCGGAAGGGGATTTTGCAAAAATGATTTTATTTGTTTGAGGAGGGTATGAACCAACGGGGTTTGCCGAGGCGCTAGCCCTTTGTTCGTGGGGGGTTTGGAAAAGAAATTTCCTGAGTCGACTTGTTGGTGAATAACTAAAGGGATTGAAGACCTCAATGGAGCAGGGTAGTGCATGGTTCCCTTATGGTAATGGACTTGGCGAGAGTCGAACTCGCGGCCTCGTGCTGTTTAGGAAACTTAAAACTTTACCACTTAAAGTTTTCGGTGAAGCTTTTTAGGCAACCCGACGAAGCAGTTGCACTTGAACTGCTCCACGTTTTTGGTGAAGCTTTTTAGGCAACCCGACGAAGCAGTTGCACTTGAACTGCTCCACGTTTTTGGTGAAGCTTTTTAGGCAACCCGAAAAAGCTTCTTGCAAAGCACGCGCTCTACCACTGAGCTACAAGCCCATAGACCCATAATTTAGGAAATGGGCAGGGCAATAATAGCCGTCCCATGTTTAAAAACATAACCTAAACTTGAGGAATAGGACAGTTGTCCTTGAAGAAGGGTTGGGTGTTTCAAAACGAGAATAAATTGACGCTAAAGATAGGAGGCATGTGGATAAACATACGTTATACAAAAATATATATACAAAACATGGCAATATGCTAACGTATGAAACCGAATTATAATTTCCTGATTTTTTTGTTATTGGCTGGAGTGGGTTTTGCGGCAACGGCTGCAGTACAACCGCCCTCGGTTGGAGGGGGCCTTGTCAGCGGATTGACCGATTTATGCGCAAGCGCATTGACTTTGACCCCAATTGCTGCAATGTTGGGGGTTGTCTGTTCTGCGGCGATTTATGCCGCAGGCCAGTTTCTTGGCGCAGAGCCAAGAGCGCGCGCCATTGTTTGGTCAACTACGCTTTTGACAGGCTCAGTAATTGCAGTGCTTGTTCAGGTAGCGGCGCCTGCATTTCTTTCTGCCATATATGGCTATCAGATAACGTGCGAATCAACATGCAATAACAACAGACCAGTGCCTGCTGGAATGGCTTGCTGTACAAGCTTTGATGGAACAACCAAGAGTTTAATTGACCTGTCATATCAAATTTGCTGCAAGAGCCAGGCTTTTCCTGGCAACATCTGGACTTGCACTTCCGGCCAGACGTGCAAAAACAGCAACCCGTGGTGCGAGGGAGTCGGGACTTGCGGTGGGAATCCCGTGCTTTCAGGCGAAGCTTGCTGCGGCGGTTCCATTATTTATACAACCGGCATGGAGGAGTGCTGCGGGCCAGAAGACGGGCAATACTGGCTATGTAGTTCTGATGAATCGTGCAGTTCGGCTACAAGGAGTTGTATTGCAAGTGGTTAGTCCAAACCTTTATCAATACCAATTAAACAATCTAATTTATGGAAAGGCACTGGGAGGCAAAAAACCCCGCAGCTGAGGCGCAAAAAAAACAGGCTGCGCTTGCGGCACTCAGGCATGTCAAGGACGGGATGGTCGTAGGTCTAGGGACAGGCAGCACTGCAGTCTACTTTATTGAAGGCCTTGGCAGCCTTGTGGCAAGGGAGGGCCTGGACGTATCGTGCGTGCCAACTTCGTATGACACAAAACACCTGGCATTCAAATGCGGCCTGCGGGTAACAGAGCTTGATGCAACCGACCATGTGGACATAGCAGTTGACGGGGCGGATGCAGTCAACGAAAAGCTGCATTCAATAAAAGGCGCGGGCGGAGCACTTGTGCGCGAAAAAGTCGTCGCTTATTTTGCCACTGATTTCACAATCATAGTTGACGAGTCAAAGCTCAAGCCACTTGCAGGCATCGTGCCCATAGAAGTCACCCCCTTTGCATATTCCACGGTGAAAAGGCAGCTCAAAGACGAGGGGATAAACGCCCTTGCAAGAACGGGAACAGGAAAATACGGGCCGCTTATTTCTGACAATGGCAACTATATACTTGATGCAAAGATGGAGGTAAAGGACCCAGTGCGCATGGAGCAGCACCTCAACTGCATCCCAGGCGTAGTCGCAAACGGCATATTCACAAAGTGCACACGGGTAATTGCAGGCACGTCAAAAGGCATCAAAGTACTTGGGAAAAAATAGTGGGCTGCTGCGCTTGAAAGCATTGCCTGCTAATTTTAAGTGCATACCATTTCAAATGGTGTCATGCGTGTACAAAATCACCGACAAGCTTAGGGAATATCTCAAGCAGCCTTTGGGAAGGCTCTTGGAAACATCCGCAGCCCTTGAGGTTGCAAAAAACCACAAAGGCATCATTTGTGCAGTTGGCGACGAGTGCATCTACAACCTTCTTGAAGCCGGAGCCAGGCCCCAAATCTGCTTATATGACAACCTTACCATGAGAAAAGAGGTTGAGCCGCACAAGAAGCAAGCAATTGCAGGATACTGCAAAAGCCCTGTTCATATTGAAAACCAGGCTGGAACCATTAGCGATGGGCTTTGCAGGGCACTTGAAAAGGCATTTGAAAAAGAAGAGTCTTTCATAGAGGTTGCAGGCGAGGAGGATTTGGCAGTGCTTCCTGCAATGGTTTATTCTAAAAAAGGCAGCATCATTCTCTACGGCCAGCCAAACCAGGGGATGGTTTTGATTGAGGGCGGCAGCAAAGCCAGGGAAACGGCGGCAAGAATACTTGCCATGTTTGAAAAAGCCTAAAAGCTGCCTGGATGGAAAAAACTAAAAAGAGAAAGAAAAAGGAGTAAGTAGGGGAATTCGCCGACTTCAGTTTAAAGTCCCCAAATTTAATCTCCGCCGCCTTTGAGCTTGGAGAGAAGGATAAGGACCATCACAAGAACAATAATCCCCGCGCCTATGGAGTAAATGGGTTCGTACGCTCCGGTAGAGTCCATAAGATAGTAAATAAGGGCGCCTACAACCACGCCAATCAGAAACCTGCCAATGCTGATAAGCGCCTTTGTTTTTGTGTCAGCCATTTCCAACCACCTTTTGATGCATTTTATATACAAGTGCGTTAATATAGTAGTGCCTTGGATGTGAAATCCAAGAGCGATTGAAGTCCAATGGTATTAGTATTTACGGAATAGTATTTATTTTTTGCGATTTTGGCACTTAGGCAAACTTCCAAAGACAAGGATTGGGGCTGGAAAAGAGCCGGCTTATGAAAAGTTGATTCCATGAGGCCTGGTGGGAAAGGCGTGCTTGTACTTGACAACATAACAAAGAAATACGAGCTTGGCGATGCGACCGTCAGTGCGCTTGGCGGGGTGAGCATGAGCATAAAAAGCGGGGAGAGGGCAAGCATAATGGGGCCTTCCGGCTCAGGCAAGTCAACGCTTCTGCACATGCTTGGCCTGCTTGACAACCCGACTTCTGGCGCCATATACATTGATGGGGTTTCAACTTCAAACATGGAAGATGCCGCGCTTGCAAAGTT
>VGKX01000139.1 GCA_016866895.1 Candidatus Parvarchaeota archaeon | reverse complement strand
AAACCATGACAGCGCCATCTTCCAGCTCATCCTTGCACTTGAGGAGCTTACAAAATATGCGAATGAGATAAGCGCTTTTTTGCCCTATTTTCCCTACGCACGCCAGGACAAGAAGGTTCTCGAAGGCGAAGTGAAAAGCTCGGAGGCATTGTGCAAGGTGCTTTGCGCCTGCGGCCTCAGGCAGGTCATTGCTTATGACTGCCACTTCCTGAAAAAAGAGGGGATGTTTGAATATGGCGGGTTGAAGATACGCAACCTGAGCGCCTCGGAAAGTCTGATAGCATACTTCAGGAAAAAGGAAAGCGACCTTACGGTCATAAGCCCAGACATTGGGGCAAGCTACCTTGTGCAGGGGCACGGCGGGCTGTCGATGAAAAAAAAGCGCGGGGGCTACAGCCACGAGCAGGAAACTGTCCACAGGAAGATAGAGAGCATGGAAAACGACTTTAGCGTTGATGGAAAAAACATCCTAATCGTTGATGACATGATTGCAGGCGGCGGCACAATGGTCAGGGCAGTGCAAAAATGCCTGGAGGGTGGGGCAAAAAAAGTTTATTGCGCGGCGACCCACGGGCAATTTTTGGAGGGGGCGGGGCAGAAGATACTTGACGCCGGCGCACTTGAGGTCATATCAACAAATTCCATTAAGACCGGCTTTTCTAAAATAGACATACTGGACATCTCAAAAGGGCTGATATAGCCGCATGCAAGGCAAAAAGGGAATGGCAGCACGCGCACGTCTCTCATTGCAGCCTGTTTTGCCAAATCGGTCTGCATTAAACCTCTTTTTGAACAAAATCCCTTATTTCTGAAAAGGCCTGCTTGATTTCATCTGGCGGGGCAAGGTTGACTGTCCTAAAGTAGCCTGGTTTTAGAAAGCCTGAGCCTTGCACTGTTGCGATTCCCGTTTGCTCCACAAGGCCGTAGACAAACTCCTTGTCTGTCTTGAACCTCCGCTTGAATTCTTTGGAGTCTGGAAGTTTAATGAATGAGTAAAACGCGCCTTGCGGCCTGATTGCCTTGAAGCCATCAATCTCCAAGGCGCACTGGACAAGTGTGTTTGAGCGCTGCTCAAGAAGCGGAAGATAGGTTGCAAGATGGCTGCTTGGGTTTGTAAAAGCGGCAAGGGCGGCCTGCTGCATGTATGCATTTGTAGGCGACAGGCGAACAAAGCACATGTCAAGGAGAATTTTTTTAAGCTCATTTTTGACCTTGCTCTCCTTTCCGTGGACTGCAAGATAGCCTACCCTGGCGCCTGGAAAAAAATAGTTTTTGGAAATGCCATTGCCGCACACAAGCAGGCAGTCGGAGGCAAATTCCCTGATATCAGGCACCGATGCGCCATTGAAGGCAAGTTGGTCATAGATGAGGTCGGCAAACACAAGAAGGCGATGGCGCGAGGCAATCTCCATGATTTTCATGATGGCGTGCCTTGAGTATATGGCCCCGGTCGGGTTGTTTGGGTTGACAATAACTATTGCCTTTGTCCTGCGTGTAATTTTGCGCTCTATGTCTTTTGTATCCGGCTCCCAGTTTTCATGGCAGGCATAGGTTTTTGGAATCCCGCCGTAGAATTTGACCTTGCTTTCGTAAAGCGAATAGCAGGGAGTCGGAAGAAGGATATTGTCCCCTGGGTTCACAAGAGCCCCGATGACCATGTCAATCCCGTCGGTAAGGCCGTTGGTCACAAACACGCTATCCGGATGCACTTTTTCCCTTGCAGCTATTGCATCTACAAGGCAGGGGTCGCCCCTGGATGAAACCAGATATCTTTGGTGCTTTTGCTCCTTGAGTGCCGCCTGTGCCGCCTCAATGATGTGAGGCGGGGCTGCAAAGCCAAAAGCGGCCGGGTCGCCAAGGTTGAACCTGCGGATTTTCCTGCCCGCCTTTGCCGCAGCCTCGATAAACGGACTTATTGCACGGGGCGCATAAACAAGTGCCCCGGTCCTTTTGGCGAACATGCTGCTTGTCATGGGCATCACGCTGTTTTCATGAATGACTCTATTTTGCCAATGGCCTCCTCAAGCTCCTGGGGCTGCGCCAGAAACACAAGCCTGAAGTATTTGCCTGGGAGAACTGGCGAAAAGGAAGAGCCTGGTACTACAAGCACGCCTGTTTTTTCAAGAAGCGTGTAAACAAACTCCTTGTCCGTAGCGTATTTTTCTGTTTCCACTTTTGGAAATGAATAGAATGCCGCCTGGGGTTTTGCAAGATGCATGCCTGGGATGCTGTTAATGCCCTTGGAGATTATGTCCCTCCTGATTTTTAGCTGCCGGTGTATTTCAGGCAGGTGCGACATCGGCATTGTGAATGCCGCAAGCGCACCACGCTGCATTTCCCAGTTCACAGACAGCCTCTGGTTGCACAGCTTGACAAGTGCATCACGAAGAGGCTCGACACCCTGGCCGTGAAGCGCAAGATAGCCGACGCGCGAGCCTGGGTAAATGAAGTTTTTTGAAAGCCCGTTTCCGGAAATCAGGGGAAGCTCTTTTGTAAGGGTGCGAAGGTTAGTTGACGGCTGGCCGTCAATTGCCATCTTGTCATAGATTTCGTCTGCGATGATTGGCAGGCCGTATTCGCCTGCTATGTTGACAATCTGCTCAAGGACGCTTCTTGGATAGACAGCCCCTGTCGGGTTGTTCGGGTTGATGACGACTATCGCCTTTGTCCTTTCATTTATTTTTTTCCGCAAGTCGTCAACTATCGGGATGAAGTTTTCATCAGTCTGGTAGAAGTTGTCGACACCGCCGCAAACGCGCAGCTTTGTGTTGTAAAGAGGGTAGCTTGGGGATGGCAAAAGCACGTTGTCCCCGGGGTTTACTAGCGCCTGGAAAAGAAAGTCAATGCCTTCCGACAGGCCACTGTGGATTGTTACAAAGTCCGGAGTAATGCCTTCAACTTTTGCTATTGCCTCCCTAAGCTGCGGGTCGCCCTCAGATGGGCAATAAGCAGAGTATTTTGGCTCATTTAGGGCATCCTTAATGGCGTCAGTCACCCAAACAGGCGGCTTGAAGCCAAATTGGTTCGGGTCGCCTATGTTGAACCAGTGGATTTTTTTGCCGGTTGCAGCCACTTTTCTTGCCCTGGCTACTATATCGCG
Organism: Candidatus Parvarchaeota archaeon; assembly: GCA_016866895.1. Lineage (NCBI taxonomy): Archaea > Nanobdellati > Candidatus Parvarchaeota > Candidatus Parvarchaeota archaeon. The sequence continues at coordinate 330 of VGKX01000139.1, read as the reverse complement.
GATTTCATAGGAAATGCTTTCCACCCTTGAGGCAAGCTTCACGGCGGGCTTGCGTTCACTTGCGGCAGTTGTGGCTTGGGCTGGAGAAACAACAGTCATGGTACTAGATTCAAAACAAAATCTATAAAAACCAACTGCAGGCATTTACGGCAATCGCAGAAGTTTGGCATGTTTCCAGTTGTCTTATTGCAACAGGGCAATGGCAAGCCCACGTAAGAAAAACAAGTGGCAATCAGATACAATGCAACACAAGAAGGGAAAGCGGCAGGCAGCTGGAGCTTCAATAGAAATATGCAATGAAATCTATGCGCTTTACAGAGTCCTCCAGCA
>VGKX01000138.1 GCA_016866895.1 Candidatus Parvarchaeota archaeon | reverse complement strand
CAAGATTTTTCTTGATTCCCTTGTAGACTACCTCGGACTCGTACATGGCTCCAACGCCAGACAAAAAGTTGCGTTCAGCCTCCGGGATGCCAAGCTTGTCAAATGTGTTTTTTATGTAGTCCGGGACATCCTTCCAGCTTTTTGAGCCTGCGCTTTCAGGTTTTACGTAATGCGTTATCTCGTTTAGGTTCAGCCCGGACAAGTCGGGTCCCCATGTTGGAATGGGCTTTGAGTTGAACACCTTTAGCGAGTGGAGCCTGTGCTGCAGCATCCAGTCTGGCTCGCCTTTTTGCCTTGATATTTCCCTAATCGTCTCCTCGTTCAGCCCTTTTTTTGTCTCAAAAATCGCCCTCACCGGGTTTGCCTGCGGGCTATATTTTTCAGGAGCCGCCTGCGCATCTTCGCGCTCAATTTTCAGTGCCGCCATAACAAACAACTTCCAAAATCAGCGAATCGAAATGCCCTTGCTTAGCTTCCAGAATTCTTGGCCGCAACCTCGCTTTTCACCCATCCATACCCTTTTTCCTCAATCTTGTGCGCCAGGTCTGCCCCGCCGCTTTTTATTATCCTGCCGCCTGCAAGAACATGGACAAAATCCGGCTTTATGTAGCGCAAAATGCGCGAGTAGTGCGTGATTATTATTATGCCAACTCCCGGCCCTGCCACCTTGTTTATCCCTTCGGCAACAGTCCGCAGGGCATCCACGTCAAGGCCGGAATCTGTCTCGTCCAATATTGCAAACTTTGGCTCAAACAGCGACAGCTGCAGTATTTCCGCCCTTTTTTTCTCCCCGCCTGAAAATCCCTCGTTTATGTATCTTGATGCAAACGAGCTGTCAAAGTCAAGCTGCTTCATCCTTTTCTCAAGCAGCTTTCTGAAATCAAGCACCTCAAGGGGCTTTATCCCTTTCATTGCAGCATGGGCAACCCTCAAAAAGCTTGAGAACGTTACACCCCCTATTTCGATTGGCGACTGCATTGAAAGAAAGATGCCCTTCTTTGCAATCTTGTCAGTGTCCAAATCCGCTATTGACTCGCCGTTTAGAAGTATGTCCCCGCTGTCTACTTTGTAGTTGCTTTTCCCAAGAATTGCAAGTGCCATTGTGGACTTTCCGCTTCCATTTGGCCCCATTATTGCGTGAATTTCGCCCTGCCTCACTGTAAGGTCAAGCCCCTGGAGGATTTTTTTCCCATCCGCCTCTATTGAGACGTGCAGGTTCCTGATTTCAAGCACCTGGCCTTCGCCATTCCTATTGCCCTTTGTAGCCTTTGTCATAACAAGCACCTTGCCTTAACCTTTGCCACATTCATTTTCTTGCAGTTGAAAAAAGGCAGTCATAATCCGGATTTATTGTGGCGCATGTGGTGCAAACCATCCTGCTTATCTCGAATGAGCCGATGCCATCCCTTGCAATCCTCATTGCAATCTGCTTTGAGTTTTTGCTGATAAGTGCCGTCTTTTGCGCCTTTTCAATCTCGTGAGAATAATCGTGCGTAATGTACTTGCTTACCTGCGCCTGTGTCATGCCAAGCGCCTTTGCAATCCTCACCTGCGACATGCCATGGCTTGCGTAGAGGCTTTGCACAATGCCTGCTTTCAGAGCCGGTATGTAATACTTTACAATGCTCTCACACGGGGTAATCATAAGACCACTTTAAATGAGTTGCAGGCAATCACTGCAACCCCACCACTAATAATATATAACTGGGTTATAATTTAAAAAGAAACTGTGTTGGATTTGGGTGTCGGGCAAATGGCATATATACCTTGTTAACCTAATTTTTTCATGCCCTCGCAGATAAAACAAGCTCGCAATCACGCCTTGGACGAGGCATTCTCAAGCATTGTCGCATATGCTCGCCAGTCGGGAGATGCGGCAAAGAACTGCCTTGCAGGCTCGTATCAATCTTTTAGGAAGCTTCTGCTTGAAAGCGCCCCAACTTCCCTTGAAGCCCAAAAACTGCTTTTATTCCTTTGCGAAAACCTTGCGCCCTGCGCAATCACCCAAGATGCTCAAAAGGCATTGTTTTCAAGCCCAAAGGCATCAACGGAAATTTCCGTAGCAGTGGACCCTTCTTTGCTTTCAGACAACAAACCGCTTCGTGAGGCAGCCTTCAACTCTTTGGTTGAAATTTACTCAAAAAGAAAGGAGCTTGCACTTGACAACAATGAAGAGTATCTTTTCAGGTGGAAAGCCACATTTGAAGCCTTTATTTCGCTTTATCCCGAGTTGGCAATTGCTGCTGTTGAGAAAAGGGATGATGCAATTGTAAATCGCGTTCTAGACTACCTGGTCTTCAATAATCCCCATCCGGAAAATAAGGAAAAATTTCGCGGTTTTGCGGATTTTGTCTATGAAAAGGCATTGAGCCAGGACAAATATTACTACGACATTGCCTCCAGGCTGTTTGGCTACGAATACCCAAAATCCAAATCCAAACTGTACAAGCTTTTCGAGCTTGCCAAAAATGAGCAAGATTTCGTGTTTACCAGGCTAATTGTGCACTCGCTTTATAACCCGGACTGGGAATTTACAAAGAAATTTCTTGAGAAAATAAACGACATGTATGAGAATGGCAGCCATGAAAATCTTCGCGGCGCTGCAAAAATAGTCGGATACATTTTCGCGTATGGGATAGCAAGGAATTACAGGCCGCCTGACATGGGTTTTTTTGAAAAAATTGACGCCGCATTATATTTCCTCCAAAGCAGCGGGATTGCAAAAAGGATTTTTGGCTCTGTGGACGCCGTCCTTGATGCCGCCTCCGGAAAACCGCCTGCAGGCTCCCTGGTAAGCCTTCTTACTCAAGACGATAAAGCCAAGACATTTGCGCTTCAGTGCATATCCTACAGCTTCAAGTCATACGATTCAGATGACTCTTACTCGCATACGGAGCCATTGTATATAGACAAATTCGTACTGCCAGAACTTGGCAAGCTGTCAAGTTCGGATATCAGGAAAGTCAAGGAGGCACTTTCGGATTCAACAAAACACCCTGAAACAAAAAAAGGCGCGCTTCACATGTTGCATCTCATTGAACTTCTCGGAAAGTAAACGCACAAGCAAAAAACGCACAAACAATAGAAGTGGTATTGCACCTGCAAAAAATAATTGAGAAATACGAAAAGGAGGGCAAATAAGCTACCTACTCCATTCTGTAAACTTAACTGGGGGTACTTTTTTTCAGTCATACCTGATTTCAAAATCGTGGTATTCTGGCCTTGCCTTCTGCTTTTTCTCCTCGTGTATGCACTCCTTGACGTCAATAAGTATGAAAATGCCCTTTTCCTTGCCTATCTTTGAGACAAGCAAGCCGACTTTTTCCTCAGTTTCAGCCTCGGCAACTACAAACACGCTTCCGTCAGCTTCGTTTTTCACAAATCCGGTTATCCCAAGACTTTTTGCAAGCCTCTCAACGTGCCTTCTAAAGCCGACGCCTTG
>VGKX01000137.1 GCA_016866895.1 Candidatus Parvarchaeota archaeon | reverse complement strand
AGCAGATTAACGAGCTTGTTACAAGTTATCCAGGAAAAAGAAGCCTGCAGCTGGATTTTGCCGAGCTTGCAAGATTTGACCCTGATTTGGCAGATGCGCTATTGGAAAACCCCGACGACTACCTGAAGGCCGCAACACAGGCGCTTGTTGGCATGAACCTTTCGATGCCTGAAACAGGTTTTGAGCCGCATGTCAGGGTATTCAATGTCCCAGGCTCCGAGCTTATGGTGCAAAACATCTCCTCCACGCACATAGACAAGCTGATTGCGGTGAGGGGGGTTGTCACAAAAAGGGCAGAGGTGCGCCACAGGGTTAAAGTTGCAGTCTACGTCTGCTCGCTATGCAACGCCTCCTACAAGGTGCCCATGACTGCCAAGAACTCTGCCGCACCTACAACCTGCGACAGCTGCAAGCGCCAGACTTTGAGCCTGGTGCAGGAAAAGTCTTATTTTGTCGACCTTCAAAAGGCAGAAATCCAGGAGCTTCTTGAAAGGCTCAAGGGCGGCGCGCCGACTGCACGGCTTGAGATAATAATAGAAGATGACATGGTAAACAGCTTTACCCCAGGCGACACCCTTGAGTTCACAGGCATTATGAGGATAACCATGCCGCCAAAAGCCAAGGGAAAGGCAACGCCGATTGCGCAAGTTTATAGCAGGTATCTTGAGATTGTCCATGTGCGAAGGCTGCAGCGGGACTTTGAGGAACTTGACATTGACGAGGATGAGAAGAAAAAGATACTGGACATGGCAAAGGGGGTCAACCTATACCGCTCGCTAATCAAGTCCCTTGCCCCAGACATTTACGGGCACGACCAGATTAAGGAGGCCCTGTTGCTTCAGGTATTTGGCGGCACAAAGGACAAGATTACAAAATCAGGAAGCAAAATCAGGGACGACATACACGTGCTTCTCATTGGCGACCCGGGTGCTGCAAAGACAAGGTTTTTGCAAAACGTTATTGACCTGGCCCCAAAAAGCACATTTGTGTCAGGCAAATCCGTGACTGGAGTCGGCCTTACGGCAAGTGCGGAAAAGGACGAGCTTGGGGAGGGTGGATGGACTTTGAAGGCAGGCGCACTTGTGCTTGCATCAGGCGGCATTGTTGCAATAGACGAGTTTGACAAAATCGATGACACCGAGCGGGCTGCAATGCACGAGGTCATGGAGTCCCAGACTGTTTCAATTGCAAAAGCCGGCATTGTGGCAAAATTCAACGCAAAAACCGCGATACTGGCTGCGGCAAACCCCAAGCTTGGGCGCTTTGACCCAAACGACCTGCCAGGCAAGCAGTTTGAAATACCGCCGACCCTTCTTTCAAGGTTTGACCTGATTTTCCCCGTATTTGACAGGATGGATGAAGAGAAGGACACGCGGCTTGCGCAGCACATTTTAAGGATGCACCAGAAGGCTGCAACAAAGGAGCAGGAGGTTCCTGATATTGAGTTAATTGAAAGGCCGATGCTTCGAAAGTACGTTGCATATGCAAGAAAGCACATCTATCCGATACTGACAAACGAGGCTGCGGACAAAATCAGGGACTTTTATGTAAGGCTGCGCTCCGAGAGCGCCTCAAAAGGCGGGGCTGTTCCAATTACCGCAAGGCAGATTGAAGGGCTTATTAGGATGAGCGAGGCTTCGGCAAAAATCAGGCTTTCGGACAGGGTGGAGATAGAGGATGCCGAAAGGGCGATAAGGCTTGTGAATTACGTGCTTGAGTCTGTCTACATGGACAAGACTACCAAGGCAATAGACATTGACATCGTGGCTACAGGCATACCAAAGTCGCAAAAAGACAGGATACAGACTGTTGTCCAGATAATCAGGCAGCTGCAGGCAGAGTACGACACGGTTGAGGTTCAGAAAGTTGTTGACGAGGCTTCAGCAAAGTACGACATAAAGGAAGATGCTGTAAAGCGGATAATTGACGACTTGCTTTACAAAGGCGAACTATACAAAAAGGAGCATGGGCATGTGAAGCTTGTCAACCCCTGAAGGAAGAAACTGGCTTGAAGGCCCAAGGCAGGAGGGGGAAAGCCAGGCTTGGGGAAAAGGCAACTGATTTATAGCCCAAGCTCCAAATTGGAGGAAAGGCTGCGGTGAGATTATGAAACTTTCTGTAATTGACAAAATATTGATTATGTTCATAGCCACGCAGTTGCTTGGGGTTTATGTTGGAAGCCAACTTGTGGAAAATGCAAAAATCATTCCTGAATTCAAGGAATTTTCAGTTTCCCCAGTCAAGGGCAACCCTGACAGCATCCTCAACTCGGTAATAATGATTGGCTACATTTTGGCAGGCGCAGGCATTATGCTATTGGTGATAAAGTATTACAAGGGGGCAATGCTGTTCAACCTGATTGAGTTTGCAGTCATTTTCTCCGCCTCCAATATAGTTTTTTTCGTGCTTCTTTTCAAGGCGTGGCAGGCAGGCGCAGGGCAGGCCTTAAGCGCAGACTTACTCATACTTTTCACCCTGGGGATTTCGTTTGGCTTTGCGGCCCTGAAATTCCTAAGGCCAAAAACAAAGAACCTGGCTGCCGTTGTTTCAAGTGCGGGGGTTGGAGCCATATTTGGCTTTTCAATAGGGTTTTACCCGACGCTTCTTTTGATTCTGCTGCTTTCTGCATATGATTACCTGGCGGTTTTCAAGACAAAGCACATGGTGACAATGGCAAGGGAGCTGGATGTCAGGCAGATGTCATTTGCAGTCAGCGCAAGGGAAGTGAAAAAGGTGATGCAGGAAAGGATGGTGGGGAAAAAGAAGATTGTTGAGGAAGTCGAGCAGGAGGGGGCGCGGCTTGACCTTGGGACAGGCGACTTGTCCATACCTGCAATGCTTTCCGTGTCGGCATATGCCTTTGGCGGGGCGGCGGTGGCATTGGCCTCTGTTATCGGCTCAAGCATTGCAATTTACGTGCTTTTGAAGTTTGTAAGCGAAAGGCGGGTGTTTTTGCCTGCCTTGCCACCAATTTGCCTTGGAGGGGTTGCTGCAATACTGGTCGCAAGATTTGCCGGGCTTTGAGAAAATTACAGGGATTTACAGACGTGCTGCTTTATAAAGACCAGCTTGCATAATTACAAAATCGAGATTAGCTAGCAATAGTTAACTGCATTTGAGAAACTGCACAGAATAGCCCAACTTGAGATAACAAACAGGTAATAAATTGACAGGCAATATTATGGACTATGAAAAGCTTTTGGACCGGGCGTATGCAGCTTTGCCCCACAAATCAGAGGTTTCCGAAAGGTTTGAGATGCCAGTTGCAGAGACATTTCTGCAGGGAAGCAAGACTATATTCAAGAACTTTGACTCAATAGTGGGCAAGATTAGGCGCGAGCCCGAGCTTCTTACAAAGTACTTTTCAAAGGAGCTTGCAGTGCCCTGCACGGTTGCAGGGGGCAAGCTGACATTGCACGGGAAGTTCTATGACAGGACAATAAATGAAAAGCTTTCAGATTTCATAAAT
>VGKX01000136.1 GCA_016866895.1 Candidatus Parvarchaeota archaeon | reverse complement strand
GCGTTCTTTATGCTTTTGCAAATGCGACAAGCGAGGCTGGAAGCCTGAACTACACATACAAATGGTATGTCAACGGAACGCTTTACTCAACCGGCTCCTACACAGGCGCAGCGTCGGGAACAGAGCTCAAAATTGCCAACATGTCCGGGGTGCAGACAACGCAGTCGTGGAAAATAGAGCTTACTGCCAATGCCTCGGGAGACACTGCAGCCCAGAATTCATCTGCTGCAGCAGTAGATTCGCTTGTAGTTGCCTGCGGCAACCTGTCAATAACAGGCGCAAGCTACACGCTTGGAGTTTCAATTTCCGATATTGCCTCTTCGTGCTTCAACCTTACTGCCAATTCAGTGTCCCTGCAATGTAACGGCTTGAGCATAGACGGGGCGGACACGGCGGGCACTGCAGGAATAAACGTGACAGGCTTCAACAGCTCTGCAATAAGCGGGTGCTCAATAAGCGATTTTGACACAGGCATTTATCTTTCCTCAAGCAACGGGGCGACAATTACGGGCAACAATATCACCTCACATGCAACTTACGGCATCAACATCCAGTCCTCGGCCACCTACTCAATCTACAGCAACATTTTCAACAGCACTACTAACTTCAACCTTGGCGGCAGCCCGACTGGCAAGTGGAACACCACAAAGTCGGCAGGCACGAATGTTGTTGGCGGCCCTTATGTTGGAGGCAACTACTGGGCAACGCCTGCAGGGGCAGGCTTTTCGCAAACCTGCCTTGATGCTGACACTGAAGGCATCTGCGATGGCGCATATGCGCTAGGCTCTGGAAACACAGACAGCCTCCCCCTCTCAAAGATAACCTATCTTTCGGGCTGCGCAAGCATAGGGACAAGGGGCTCCTATGTGCTAACCGCAAGCGTCTCTAATTCAGGCTCAACATGCATGCAGCTGCAGGCTAACAACGTTGTCCTCAACTGCAACGGCTCCACCATTGACGGCTCAAGTGTTGCAGGCACCTATGGCGTCAGCCTGCAAAACTACAACAACAGCATTGTCAAAAACTGCATAATAAAGGAGTTTGAAACTTCACTTTATGTCTCAGGCTCTTCGAACAACTCATTTACCAATCTTAGCACCAAATCCAACTCCAATTATGGGGTTTATCTGTCTTCAGTCAGCTCAAGCACGCTTTCGCAGATAACTTCCGCCTCAAACACCCAATATGGCATCTACCTTGACTCCTCGTCAAGCAATTCAATTTACAATAATATTTTCAACAACACGGCCAATGCGTTCTCTTCAGGCTCGACAAACCTGTGGAACACGTCCAAAACTTACGGGACCAACATCGCAGGGGGGCCCAACATCGGGGGCAACTTCTGGGCTAACCCCTCTGCAACCGGCTTTTCGCAAAACTGCACAAACGCCGATGGGGATGGCATCTGCGACAGCACATATACCGTAAGTGCGGGTGAAATTGACTACCTGCCCCTCACTCTTGGAAACAAGTCGACAACCGAATTCACGCTTAACGTTAACATCTCCAGCACAAACTACATATCAGTTTACACAAGCAACGGCACATCTGACAGCTCGTTTTCATTTGCCCCGGTCTCATTTGAGAACTTCACATCCAATATCTCCCTTCTCTCAAACATCAGCGCAAACACGTCGGGGGGCGAGCTTGGGTTCCTTGTCACAAATGACGGGAACACAAACGTGTCAATCAACATAACATCCGACAAGTCTGCGGCCCAGTTCATCGGCGGTTCCTCTCCGCTGTTCCAGGCATTTGGGGCAGTAAATGAGACTGGCGCCTGCCCAAGCCTTGTGGCTTCAATGCAGGACCTTTCAACAACAAGTGTCAACATCTGCCCGCTTCTTATCAGCTCTGACAGCCAGGACACGATTTGGGCCCACATCAAGGTGCAGATTTCCCCAGATTCGCCTCAGGGAAGCAGCAGCGCTGTAATAACGTTCACTTCAACGGCAGTCTAAGGCAAAGCATTACAGAAATAAGAGCCGCAAACTATTTGCTGGCATGCTGCCGCCAGTCCCTTTGTTTATTCCAGCCTAAGCCTATGTCCCGTCTTCCCAAGAGTTTGCGTATTTCAACTGTTTTTGCGTCGGCTTTTCAAGCTCGACTCCGTTTGCCTTGAGCGCCAGGGTTGCTACAAGCTCATCAATTGGCTTTGGGACGTGGTAAACCCCCGGGCCGCCGGGTGCATTCAGTGCTACTTCCCTTGCGCAAAGTGCCTGAATCCCAAATGAGCCGTCCATTATCTCAATCGGGTGCCCCTGGCCTGTTGGCCTTGCAAGGTTGACAAGCCTTCCCTGTGAAAGCAGGAGTATTTTTTTCCCCAGGACTTCATACTGGTCAATATTTGGCTTCACCTGTTTTTTCGCCTTTGCATTTTTCTCAAGCCACTTCACGTCAATCTCGTTGTCAAAATGCCCTGCATTGCACACAATCGCGCCGCTTTTCATCAATTCAAACTCGCGCTGCCCGATGATGTCGCAGTTGCCTGTGACAGTCACAAACAAGTCGCCTATTCTTGCAGCCTGCTGCATCTGCATCACTGAAAAACCATCGTATAGGGCTTCAAGTGCCTTGTGGCAGCCGCTTCCAGAAGACTTGTCCTCGCCTAAATCGCCGTCTATCTCAACCACCACTACTCTTGCCCCCATTGCAGCCGCCCGCTTTGCAATCCCTTTTCCACACCAGCCATAGCCTGCAACAACAACTGTTTTTCCTGCAAGAAGTATGTTTGTCATGTTCATTATAGCATCAAGCGTTGACTGCCCAGTCCCATACCTGTTGTCAAACAGGTGCTTTGAGTAGGCATCGTTTACCGCGAAAACCGGGAACAGCAGCTTCTTTTCCCTGTGCATTGCATGAAGCCTTGCAACCCCGGTAGTTGTCTCCTCGCAAGCCCCAAGAACATATTTCTGCAGCCCCTTTTTGTGCGCAAGCAGTGTCAGGTCGCACCCGTCGTCAATAAGCACCCGCGGTTTTTGTGCCATGACCTGCTCCAAGCACCAGTAATACTCCTCCTTTGTCTGCCCGGCCCATGCAAATACCTCTACGTTTCCACGCTCTTTGCTGCCCCCTTTATAATTAGCCTCAAGTGCTGCTGCAACCCTGTCATCAGTGCTTAGAGGGTTGCATGAGCAAGCATGAACGCTTGCCCCTCCTGCTGCCAAAACCTCAAGAAGAATGCCTGTTTTTTTCTCAAGGTGCAGTGCCACTCCAATCGTCAATCCCTCAAACGGCCGCTCCCTCTCAAAATCCGCCTTTATTTTTTCAAGAATCGGCATGTGGGCTCTTGCCCAGTAAAGCTCCTCTTCTCCGACCCCGCTTAGTTTTGGGTCCTTGATTTTTCCCATCCAACCACCATTATTTCTCAATTCACTGCAAGAATTCAGTTATTTTTATCGCAACCCTGCGGCAGCGTTAGCATTTTGCCTTTTGCAGGTTTGCCGCACTATCAATCCACATGTCAATCTTAAAAAC
>VGKX01000135.1 GCA_016866895.1 Candidatus Parvarchaeota archaeon | reverse complement strand
GACGATGACAGTTGAAAGAAACGCCATTGATGCAATAATCGTATATTCGGCTGCGTCAAGAACTGGCTTTCCTGACGGGTCAAGTGCAGTTATCCCTATCAAGGCAATAATCAGGGCTATTTCCCCCCGTGGCACCATCCCCCAGCCAACAAGCAGTGCCTCTTTTGGCTTTACGCCCATTAGCACCGCCGGCAATCCGCAACCAATGACTTTGGTTATTATTGCAATCAAGGTCAGCGCCAGAACAGGCACTATCGCGCCAGGTATTTCCCAAACATTCACAAGCATGCCAAGTGTGATGAAAAACATGGGTGTAAAAACAACATCCATGGTGAACAGCGCCTTGTTCAGCCTGTGGGCCATGGGCGAATAGCTTATAACAAGCCCTGCAATAAATGCGCCAACTACTGCAGAAAGCCCAAGTGCTTCTGAAGCAAAGGAATAGAAAAAAAGCAGCGCCAGCATTCCTGAAATTGTCCGCTTGGAAATCTCCTCCTCAAAGTTGCTAAAGTAGCGCTCCACAAAAAGCTTGCCCAAGCTAAGCCCGGACATTACAAAAACCACGGCAATGCCTATCACCTGTGCAATCGGCGCAATGGAAATTGAGGAAAGGTCTGAAGGCATGCTGCTCACAAGCCCAAGTGCAACCAGCGCCAATATATCATCTATGACTGCGGCGCCAAGTATCACCTGCGCAAACGTCCTGTCGATGACCTTCATTTCTTCAAGAACGGCAACCGTTATTCCAACTGAGGTGGCAGTGAGTGCGGCCCCAACAAAAAGCGAGTAGGCAAATCCTCCGCCACTCCATTGCGCGAAAAGAAAGCCTGCCGCAAAAGGAAGCACCACCCCTCCAAGTGCCACAATAAGGTTTTTCAAATTGAAGACCTTTTCTATTTCAGAGTGCAACCCTATTCGGAAAAGAAGTATTATTACACCGATATTTGCAAATGTCCTGACGATTTCGCTTTCCCCAAGCAGTTCAGGTGAGGATGTTGGCGGCTGTATCCCAATGCCCTGCAAAAGTGGCGTAATTATCCCCAGCATCGCCGGCCAAACAACTTCAAGTGTGTGCGGCGAAACAAGCACCCCTAAAACCAGAAGGACCATTACAAAGGGCTGCTTCCACTGTTGCACCAGCCTCTCGGCTACAAGCGCCACTAAAAGCAGAAGAGTAATCTCAACCCAAATGCGCTTTTCCTCTGGTATGTGCCCGAAAAAAGCGGCGCGAAGAACCATTAGCAACATAAGAAAGCCAAGAAGTATGAAAAGGTAGCCTGACCATGTTTTCGTATGCGAAACGGATTTGTCCAATAAAGAATTCATAAAACCACACGCACTGTCCTTCACCACTCGACTGCATTTACTGCCTTATGGTATCTTTGGAAATTGCCAGCAAACCCTGGATTTCAGTCCGGGGCGGAATCAGCATTTCTCAAAAAGGAAATGGCGTGCCCCGTTGCAAATCATATTACACTCTTATTTAATAATCCTTTTTTGCACTCTATACTAATGGTATTTGCAGAAGCAATGGTTCTTGCCGTCTCCCTTATCATGCTTGCCAAGTCCTCGGAATTTGTCGTTAACGGCGCATCAAAACTCTCGGATTTTTTTTGCATAAGCCGGCTTGCAATCGGATTTTTGCTTATTTCAGTATCAACATCACTCCCAGAACTTTCAGTCTCAGTAATCTCCTCCTCTTCAGGAAACGGGGCAATTGCCGCAGGAAATGTTTTTGGCTCAAATATTGCAAACATTTTACTTGTGCTTGGGCTTGCAGGGTTTTTATATGGTTTTAAAATAGGGCAAAAAGACCTCAAGGACATAGCCCTTGCGCTTGTGGCTACTACCATAATCTCAGCATACATCATATTTGCAAGCTCAATTGGCGGGAAAGCTCTCGGATTGTCTGAAGGGATTGCGCTTCTGCTAGCCTTTGGGTATTACTTATACTATATACTTAAGAAAAAGAGGATTGAGGGCAGAGTGGAGAAAGTTGGCAAGAAAGATGCCCTTCGCGCTTTCTTGTTTTTCTTTGGCGGGGTTATTGTTGTCCTTTTTAGCTCCGGCGTGGTCGTCGAATCGGCTGTAAAAATTGCAAAGGAGCTTGGGCTTGCGGAAAGCTTTATCGGGGCGACAATTGTCGCAGTTGGGACTTCACTGCCTGAGCTGACAATCGACATTCAGGCAATCAGGAAAAAGCAATACGGCATAGCCCTTGGGGATGCAATCGGAAGCAACATGGTTAACATCACGCTTGTTCTTGGTGCCGCCGCAGTAATAAATCCTATCGGCGTTGCGCTTCCAATTTTTATGGCTGCGCTTCTTTTTGCAATAATTGCAAATATCCTGCTTCTCTACAAGGCTTCGGTGGACAGGAAATTTGAACGGCCATCGGGCGCATTTTTCCTCGCGGTTTATGCAATCTACCTTTTCATTATTTTCTTCCTTCAAACGTCAAGAATTTTGTAATCACCGTTACTTATATAAATTAACCATACCACCAAACCCATATCCCAAAACTTATTGATGGTGTCATAATGGAAAAATGGTCATCTAACAGCGCGTTTCTTCTTGCATCAGTTGGCGCCGCCGTAGGGCTTGGCAACATCTGGCGGTTTCCTTATATCGCAAGCCAAAACGGTGGCATCTGGTTTCTTTTCCCGTACATCATATGCCTTATGCTCGTAGGGCTTCCTCTCCTTCTTCTTGAGACTTCACAAGGGGTGAGGCTCAAAACCAGTTTTTTTAGCGCAGGTTCCAAGTCAAAAAGTCTTGGTTTTGTCACTCCGGCTTATCGAAAAATCATCTCATTCTTCCCTGTCTTTGTAAACTCGGCTATTCTTGGCTACTACTCTGTAATCTCCGCATGGACGCTCTGGTTTCTCTCTTCTTTTTTGCTTGGCGCAAGGCCCAGCATGGAATCCCTGCAATCAAGCTACACTCCGCTTGCCGCATTTGCCTTGGTTGCACTTGCCGCATTTTATTCGATTCGAAAAGGGCTTCATAAAGGCATCGAGCCTGTGGTAAACAAGCTAGTCCCGTTTCTTTTCATCTGCCTATTTGGGCTTTTGGCATATTCGCTTCTTCTCCCTGGCGCATTGAAAGGCTTGTCAAGCCTGACAGGTGATCCATCATCCATTCTCTTGCCTAAAACCTGGTATTTTGCTTTGTCCCAAGTCCTATTCTCGCTTTCAGTTGGTTATGGGATAATGTTTACCTATGGCAGCTTTCTTTCATCAGGCAAAGGGGTTGTCAAGTCTTCGCTTTTGATTGCCGGATTTGATACGCTTGCATCACTTCTTGCGTTTTTTTCAATTGCCCTGGTAAGCTCCAACTTCGGGATCTCGGCACATGGCATAACACTTGCCTTTGATGTTTTTCCCGCACTTTTCATGTCTCAGGGGCTTGCCGGAATTGCAGTTGGCGGATTTTTCTTTTTTCTATTGTTTGCCGCTTCATTCACCTCGGTAATTGCAATGCTCCAGCACACCCTTTCCTCTATAAAGCCATTAGATCCTAAATACAACAGTG
>VGKX01000134.1 GCA_016866895.1 Candidatus Parvarchaeota archaeon | reverse complement strand
AACTTTGTGTTGAGCGTCTGTAAGTTTTACTGTTTCTGATGCCTGGTAGGCAGTTGCGTACTGGAACGTTTCGCTTTTCTTGCTCTTCTCATCAACCATAAGATTGCATTTGACTTTATCAGAAGGCTTGAAAGTGGTCACCGTATAATTGAACTCCACACTGCTTGAGTTTGTTATAAAACCCTCTTGCGGACTGTTCAAAATCACATTGTTTGTGGCGGAAAAAACAACCGAGATTAGCAGAACGACTGCAATCAGTGCGTGCAGCGTGGCAGGGCTGGATAAGGCACTGCTAAGAGGACAGCGAGTTCTAGGGATAGTGTTAGCCATGTTCATCGCCTCCTTGCTTTGGCTTTTTTTGACTTTTTATTCTGTTTTGGTGCTATTTTATCACTGTCGTGCGTGCTTTTTAGGGATGGTGGGCTGCCCACTTTCCCCTGTGTTTTTGAAAACTTATAGAACAACAAAACAAGCAGTATGAGAACGATTACGCCTACCGCAACAATTGCAGTGCCATCATTGTTCTTGCTTGACGAAAGGGTTGCAAACCCGAAAAGCTGGTTGAATGCCTGTGCAGGACCTGAAGCAAGCTCAAATTCCTTTGAATCTTGGATTACCGCAAATTCGCTTACAGTAAAGCCCCGCTTTTCGCTTTCAAATTTGAGCTCTCCTGCTTTGCAGATGACATTCCACGTGTAGTCACTGCCAGGCTTGTAGGAAGCCGAATAGAACACTTTTGAATTTGGGTCTGACTTGATTTCCTTGACAAGTGCGCCATTCACATAGAGATAGCATGATATCTTGCCAGCATATTTTGTGTACGGGACAAAACCTATGTCAACTATGCTTGTTGCCTTTGACTCGTAATTGTTTTCAGGCGCCAAAAGCTCGATTTCCCCGTCCCTGATGTCAATTTCAGCCGGTATTGGCACATTGACAATAAACTGATTCGTCCTGCTTGTGCCACTTGCGCCTTGGGAGTTTTTGCATTCAACATACCAAGAATATGCTCCATTATTGTACGATGTGGAAAATTCAGCCTTCTGGCCGCTTTTCACGGTTGAGGCACCAAGAATTTGCTCCTGCGAATTTATGAATACCTTGCACTTAAAGTCAGAACCGTCAGTTGAGGTTGGCACATAGGCAAGCCTTACAAGCGACTGGGTGAAAGTCTGCTTAGCCGGATTTAAAAGCCGTACGGCAACACTCCCCGGTTGCACGGCTGGTTGTTGTGTTTCCCCATTTTGGATATTGGTTAATTGTGGATTCTGGTTGGTTTGCTGGGGCGATGGTTGTGTGGGTGCCTTTGGCTGGATTTGGCTGTTTGGAGCGTTTACGGCAAAATTTCTTGAAGGAGTCGTGTTTGACGCACTGCCATAGGTGCATGTGACATACCAAACGTAACTTCCATTTGCATATTCAGAATTGAACAGTGTAGTCCCAAGCGCCTGCCTCGTGTCTTTTTCCTGCCCGTTAACATATACTGTGCATGTGGCATAAACAGGAGCAGGTGCGTCCGCATTAATCACAAATGCCCTGTAGCCTAAAGTAACATTTGCCAAGGTGCTATTGTAACCGTTTGCAGGCATGTCAAGGGAAGCACTTACGCGTGGCACTGGAGCGTTAACTGTAAATTTATAGGTTGGACTTGTTGACTTGCCACCGGCATTAGTGCAACTTACATACCAGTCATAAACGCCGTTTTGAAGCGCAGCCACAAAAGTGACATATCCAGTCGCCTGCCTTGAATCCTTGACTTCAGAGTTGACATACAAATCGCAGATGGCACTTGTCCCCCCTGCAAGATAGTAGGACAGGTTGACATTTGGCTTTGTCAGAACCGAATTATTTGCAGGGGACGCAATGGAAAGCATTGCCGGGTTTGCAGGCTGGAGATTGACTGTGAAATTTCTTGATGCGCCTGTTGCCTGTGCGCCATCAACACTGCAGGATGTGTACCAAACATACGCGCCTGACGTTTCTGTCATGAAACTGACTGATTTGGCACCCTTGCCATAAATGGATGCGTATGGGGCATTGTTTACAAATGTCGTGCATAAAGGCGCACTTGTGCTATTTGTAGTCACAATGTATACCAGCTCAACCGATTGGATGGTTGAAACAAAACCGTTGCTTGGGCTTTGCGGCCTTACTGAAAGACTCGGCGTTGATTTTGGCTGCTCGCTTGCAGTAAACTGCCATGTTTCGCTTTTGGCAGAATAGCCGTCTTCACTGACGCATTGCACATACCAGGAATGCGCACCTGCGGAAAGGGTTATTGGGGCAACAGGCATTGCGCCTGGATTTGAAACAAGTCCTGTGCCGTACTTCTTTACATTGTCAATATAGAGACTGCAGTCCATATCAGAACCCGTATTTGAGCTTGCTGCAAACGACATGGAAACCGGATTTGGAACAACTGCGTTGTTGAGCGGATTTTTGGCTGTGACTGTTAGCGGTTTTTCGACTTCAAATGTCCCAGTCTCGCTTAAGCCCTCTCTGCTTGGGTTTGCATTATTTGGGTATTTGCAATAGACATAATAGTCATATACGCCTGGGGCAAGAGTAGTTTCATAATCGTGAGTCTCATCGTCTGAAACTGTTGCCGATTCAACTTTATTGTTGTTTATATATAAGTCGCATCTGAGGTCTGGCGAGGATGTGGCATCAGATTCCGCTTCATATGAGATAGTAACTGCGGAGTCTTGAAAAGAAGGGGGGGTAAAAACATCTATCTTGATGCCATGGTCAAGAGAAAAAGTTCGTACTGTCGTCTCATCGTATGCGCCGCCAGGGGTTTTGCAACTGACATACCACTCAATGTCTGACCAGTCCGGATAAGATTTAACGTATGTCCTTTTTGTTCCACTTGCCACAAGTGCATTGTCCACAACTTTATAATCATCGTTCAGATATGAGTTGCGTTGGTGAATTGAACAATTAATCACTCCGCCGTTTTTTGATGTCGCCTTGTAAGTGGTGGCCACCGTTGGTTTTGCAAACTCAGCATCGTCTGCCGGTTTCAAATCCTTTATGCTTGTTGTGTCAAAGAACTGCGAGTTTGTTGTTTTTGTTACGCCGCCTGCAGTGCACTTGACATACCAATCATACCAAAAACCGTTTTCGTATTTTGCAGCGTATCTTCTGGTTGTTCCGCTGTTGACTGTAGCCGTGTCCTTAAGTTCGTAACCAGTGACGTTTTCATAGTCATGCGATTCCTGCCACCCCTTTTGCACATATATTGAGCAAGTTGCAGGGGTTGCTGGACTTGTCGTCACCTTGTAGGAAATTTGAACCGTCGGCCCTGTTTCAATATTTGACCCGGTGAAAAGTGAGTATGATTCGGGTTTGAGGTTTGTGACGTCAATAGTCAATGAGTTGGACAAAACAGGCAAAGCAAGGAATAAAAATGCGAAAAAATAGCAGGTGTTTTGGTGTTTTGTTCCAATCATTTGCAACCACATCCGTTATTTTGTTGTTTGCCTTATCCGAATTGGCATCATTGCTTTGGTTCAGCCATTCTTTAGGTTTTATTTGCACCCAATT
>VGKX01000133.1 GCA_016866895.1 Candidatus Parvarchaeota archaeon | reverse complement strand
CAAAAGGCCATAAAGGCAGAGAAAAAGGCAAAGAGAGTTATAATGGCGAAGGCAACGGTAGCAAAGCCAAAATCGCCTATGCACAAAACACGGGAGAAAATCAGGAGGGGCGAGATACAAGAGAAGAGGCCCGAAGTTGGGATTGAGGAGGAACAAAAACAGCTGGAACGGGTTTGGGAGCAGCAGACCGGTGGAGAGATAAGGCCGAGGCTCAAACCCCAAAGGCAAATTACGAGCCTTGGAGAAATGCTTTCGCAGCAGCTTGAGGAGATAAAGCAGCAAAGCGAGAGGATAACCCAGTTGAGGCGGGAGAAATCCAAGCTCCTGCATGGGATTTACGAGCCGCTTGCAAACAGGATGCAAAGCGAGATTGAGACAGTATCAGAGAAACTAGTTGAAAAGGAGAGCCTGATTCTTGAGCTTGAAAGGCGGGCTGCACAAGTGCCGCAGCTTGCACAGGAGGTTGACACCAAGCAGGCAAAGGTGCTTGAGCTTGAAAGGCAGGCAAAAGGCAGCCTGGAAAATGCAAAGATTGAGGTGGAAGACTTGCTTTCAAGCCTGGAAAAGCTTGGGCAGCAGGCGGCGCAGTCAATGGAAGACGCACAGAAGGAAATATCCGCAAGCAGCGTGAAACTTGAGCAGATAGGAAAGACTGCAAGCAAAGTTGACAGCCTGATCGGGCAGACTGAGCAGCAAATACAGCAGACAAAGGAGCTGATTGCAAACCAGACTGAAAGCATAAGCCAGATAGAGGAGGCGGCAGCAAGCCTGGGCCAGTATAGAAGCGCCCTTGAGGCAGACATGAAGCAGGTGAAAAATTACATTGAAAGGCAGCGAGGCATTGCCAAGGGCCTTTCTGCCCAGATTGACACTCTGTCACAAGTGGATGGCTGGGTAAGGCAGCACCTTGAGGATTATGAGAGGCAAGTCGAAGAGCTTTCAAAGGTGACAGAGCAAAACGAAGCCGACTTTGCGAAGCTGCGCGAGGCAGTTGAAACAAATTTTGTGAGGCGTTACATAAGCGAGCTGCAAAAGCTCTCTTCAGGCCACGAGTTTGAAATAAACAAGGCAATTGAGACTGAAAGCGCGCTGGATGCAAGGATTGCGGCAGAAAAGTCAAGGCTGGAGAATTTGGTCAGGGAAAGCAAGGAGATTGTGGCCATATTGCAAGATGAGTCGTTGAAACAGGCTGACCAGCAGAAAATTTTGCAACAGGTTCTGGAAAGCAAGAAAAAGAAGCTTGAGGAACTTGAGCCTGCGGCGCAAAAGGCGCAGGAGCTGAAAATGGCTCTAGACGCAATCACGTTTGGGACCGACAAGGTTTCCATGCAGTCAGGTGAAAGAAAGCCTTCAAAGAAAAAATAATGGAATGATTTGCAACACGAAAATTTGAGTTAGCCCTCTTCTTTTACTTGAGCCTTTTCCCTTGCAGTGTCCACGATGGCATGCCACGAGTTGCCTATTTTATTCAGGTAGTTGCCAAACGTTTTTGAAAGATGGATTTTCATTGGCCTGAACTTGCGCTTTGACTCAAGGGCCACCAATGTGTCGCGCTCGACTTTGATTATTCCAATGCGCTTGAGGCGCGGAAGCACACGGTTGTAGAATGTCGCCTTTGAGATGCCGTTTGCCTTTACGAAATTGCCCAAGGCAGGCCCGTCCAAAGTCAGTGATTTGATAAGCTGCAGAAGGAACTTTTCAGCTATTTCATTGTATTTGAGCTGGTAGTGCCTTGGGAAAACAAAATTGAGGACTTCTGAAAGATCCCAGAATGTGTGGGTGATGGCTCCAGAACCATCCTCAAACGGGCGCATTGAGGGAGAATTGAACGGAGGGAGATAAAGCGAGTCCTTTGACGGGATTCCCCTTGAGGCAATGGACTTTTTTTGCCCGCCTGGCTTGCCTTGAAACCCCTGTTCCTGCTCAACCGGCTTTCGCCTTGCTGGCGCTTGCTCTGGCAGGCCAGCGCTAGATTTAACTTCCTGGATTGGCTGGTCTGGTTCGGATGCCATGGGAAAATTCTGTTTGACAAGGTATATAATTAATCCCCTGGGGCGGACCGCGAAGGCAGGAAGATGGAATAATGCGGAGGAAACGAGTTTAATAACATTGCAAAGCTTTTTATTAATTTAGAGATGCAAACTCTACATGGCGCTTGAATACATACTTGGGGCAACCATGCTTGTCAGCCTCATATCCCTAGTTGGCATTGCCCTGTTTTTTGTTGCAAAAAAGCACATGGACAGTCTGCTGTTCATACTTGTGAGCTTCTCTACTGGAACGCTTCTTGGGGCCGCACTTTTTGACCTGCTTCCAGAATCTATTGATGAAATAAAAAGCACAGTGGCGCTTGAGATAACTTTCGTGGGAATTGTTGTTGCTTTTTGCATGGAGAAGCTGATTCACTGGCACCACCACCATGCTGGAAAGGAAAGCCAGCATAAGCATCCGCTTGGGCTTCTGACACTTGTAGGTGACGGATTCCACAACTTTTTTGATGGTGTTGCTATTGCAGCCGCGTTTCTTGTGAACCCTGCCGTTGGGATAACCACAACCATTGCAATCGGTCTTCATGAGATACCGCAGGAGATAGGGGATTTTGCCCTGCTTTTGTACTGCGGCTACACAAAATCAAAGGCATTGGCATTCAATCTTCTTTCAGCACTTGCGGCAGTTGCCGGCGGGCTGCTTTTTTACTTTTTTTCAGGTGCGATTGCCCATATTGAGTCCTACGCGCTTGCATTCACTGCCGGCATGTTCGTTTACATAGCCGGAGTTGACCTGCTCCCGCAGCTCCACAAGGAGAAGAGCGCAAGAAAATCTGGCATTCAGCTTGCGCTTATAGTTCTTGGAGCTGCAACAATCTGGATGATCGCAAGGTACATTGAATAGTCAGGTGCGAAAAATGGCGATAATTAGCTTGAGCCTTGAAAAAGAGCTATTGGAGCAGGTGGACAGGCACTTTGGCACAATCGGTGTGAAAAACCGGTCTGACGCATTTAGGATTGCTGCAAGGGCGATATTGGCGGAGGGCAGGAAAAACGACAAGCTTGCCGGGCAGGTGGAAGGCGTTCTTATTGCAATGCACAGGAAAGGCGATGAAGAGCATGTGACAGAGCCAAAGCATGACTTTGAGGATGTAGTTGTGACGCAGGTGCACACAAACATGAAAGGTGGCAAATGCCTTGAGATTTTTGTTTTCAAAGGAGACGCGAAAAAAGTCCTCAAGTTTTATAATGCTCTTAGCAGGGCGGGAAAAACAGAATTCATGAAGCTGGTTGTGCCTTGAGCACAAAGGCACGCGGCTTGGCTGAAGTTGAACCTCAAGTTACATGCATTCTCTCAAAGCTTTTTGCGCCTGCCAGGATGAAGACAAAAGAAACCCCAAGCAGCACTGCAACATCAACAAGAAGGCCGAACTTGCCAGTGCCCAGGATTACATGCCGCAGCAGGTCAACACCATAGGAGAGCGGATTCAACTTTACAAAAACCCCAAGGTAGGTTGGCAGGTTTTCAACCGGGAACAGGGCCCCCGAAAGCATGAACATTGGCCACATGATAAAGCTCATTACCAGATTGAAGCCGTCAG
>VGKX01000132.1 GCA_016866895.1 Candidatus Parvarchaeota archaeon | reverse complement strand
CAATTCCAAGCCCAAAGCCAGAGTGAGGGTAGGAGCCATACCTGCGCAGGTCAATGTACCACCCGTAGTCCTTGGGATTGAGATTGTTCTCCTTTATGCGCGCCATCAGCTCATCATAATTCCAAATCCTCTCCGAGCCGCCGATAATTTCCCCGTGCCCTTCAGGCGCCAGGCAGTCTGCATTGAGCACAGTTCCTGGGTTTTCCGGGTCCTCGCGCATGTAAAACGCCTTGATATCCTTTGGGAAGTTTGTCACAAAAATCGGCTTTTCCTCCTCGCAGGTGAGAAGCGCCTCCTCGTCTGCGCCAATGTCCTGGCCCATTTTTATGTTAGCGCCTTTTTTTATCGCAAGCTCCACCGCATCTTCGTAAGTCATCCGCATGAATGGGGCTTTAACTGCTTTGAGCTTGTCAGGGTCGCGGCCAAGAGCCTGCAATATATCTGCATGGTTTGCCGCCATTTTTTGGCATACAGTTTCAAGCATTTTTTCCTGGAGTTCCATGTTCATTTTCTGGTTGTAGAAGGCCATTTCAGGCTCAAGGTGCCAGTATTCGCACAAGTGGCGCACTGTTCGAGATGGCTCAGCCCGAAATGAGGGGGCTAGAACAAAAACCTTCTCAAGGGCTGTCGTGAATACCTCAGCATAAAGCTGGCTGCTTTGAGTCAGATATGCCTTTTGCCCGAAGTAGTCCATTTCAAACAGAGTTGAGCCGCCCTCGCACGCCGCTCCAGTTATCATTGGCGGTGCAAGCTCCCAAAACCCTTCTGACTCGAAAAACTCGCGCAAATACTTTATCATCAAATGCCTTGCTTTCATGATGTTTGTCAGTTTTTGCGACCTGAGCCACAAGTGGCGCGTGTCAAGAAGGAATTCTACAGATTGGTCCTTTGCAATCGGGAACGGCTCGCCCTTGGATATAAGTTGCACGCCTGTTGCCGCAAGCTCATAGCCACCTGGAGCGCGCTTGTCCTCCTTTGCCGTGCCTTCTATTACTATCGTGGATTCAAGATACGCCGTTGATGCCTGCTGGAATGAGTCATCTCCAACTGCATCCTTTTTCACTGCGCACTGGATGACACCTGTTGAGTCCCGAACTACTATGAAGGCAAGCCCCCCGCTTGTGCGGCTTCTGTGCACCCAGCCCCTGATGCTCACCTTGCTTCCTGAATGATTGCCTGAAAGTATTTCCCCGATTTTTTCAAACTTTGACTGGGCAAGATGGGATTCGGAAAGTGTTTTTGGGCCTTGCGCCCCGGCGGCCTGGGTTGGTTTTGCCCCTTGCGATTCATTCCCTGCCAAATTGGATTTTTTCATATGGATACCTTCAATGTTGTTTTGTTTGCCCATGTTTCAGTTGCCTGTGATTTCATTTGCCTGCAGGTTTTTTTCCAAGTTTCCTTGCGCCCCTGTAGCTGCTGCCATTTTCAATCATTCCTGCCATGTTGGCCAAAAGAGCGTCTTTTTGCTCGCAGGGCTTGAGGCAAAGCCTAAGCACCTCAACAATGCTTGAAACAGGATGGATTGAGATTTTTTCCCTCATTTTTGGCGGCAGGTAGATGTCGCCATGATTTGGCTTTGGGACAATGACATTTTTCAAGCCAGAACTAATTGCCGCCTCTGTTTTTGAGGTTATGCCGCCAACAGGAAGCACGTCGCCCCTAACAGTAAGCGAGCCTGACATGGCATACGTTTGGTCAACTGGAATTCCCTCCATGGCTGATATCACTGCGACTGCAATTGAGATGGATGCCGAATCGCCTTCCACGCCTTCGTATGTTTGGATGAACTGGACATGGATATCGTACTGTGAAAAGTCTTTGCCTATGTCCTTTTTGATGATTGCAGAGACATTTTCAACTGCCTCCTTTGCAATCTTCCCAAGCTTGCCAGTCACAATAAGCTTGCCTTCAGACTTTGAGGAGGCGGGAGTCACTTCGGCGACAATTGGCATGACAAGCCCGCTACTCACATCCCCAAGGACTGCAAGACCGTTTACCCGGCCAACAATCAGGCCTTCTGTGACAAACATGTTGTAGTCCTTCCGATACTCGATGCTTCGCTCTGAAATCTGGTGCTCAAGCGAGCTTGCAAACGGCTTTGCCTTCAGGACAGTTTCCCTGTCAACAAGCTCCTTTCCCTCCTCCCGTGCAAGGTCACCTGCGGCGCGAACAAGGCCGCCTAGCTCCCTAAGATTCATGGTTAGGCGGTTTTTTCTTCCTGCCATCCTTCTTGCGTGGTCGATGGTTTCCATGACTGCCTCAAATGTGAAATGCGGGATTTTTCCGTCCTTTTTGACTTCCTGGGCCACAAACTGCACAAGCTTGTTCTGGTTTTGCTCGTTGTCCGGCATAGAATCTTCGACATAAACTTCGTAGCCGTTTCCCCTAATCCTTGAGCGAAGCGCAGGATGCATTTTGGTTATGTCATTAACATTGCCTGCGGCAACAAGCACAAAATCGCAAGGTACCTCCTCGGTCTTTACAATTGCCCCGGAGGACATTTCAGACTGCCCGGTGATTGGGTATTTCCTCTCTTGTATTGCCGTGAGAAGCTCCTGCTGGGATTGCGGCTTGAGGGATGCAATTTCATCAATGAAAAGCACGCCTTTGTTTGCCCTGTGTATTGCCCCGGATTCAACCCTTAGATGCGCCGGAGTCCCAAGTCCGCCTGACTGCAGAGGGTCATGGCGCACATCGCCAAGCAGTGCGCCCGAGCGCGCCCCTGTTGCATCTATAAACGGGGCTGTCCTTTTTCCAGTGTTGTCAACTATCAGCTTTGGCTCAAGAAACTCAAATGCCCCCATGCGCCTGCCAACTGAATTGGTGAATCTCCAAAGAAGGAACAGGACAGTGATGCCAAAGACGATTGCAAGTACGAACCACTTGTTTTCCTCCTTAAAGCCGCCTGTTGCAAAAAGGAAGACAAGGGCGGTTAGTATCAGGAAAAGAAAGAGCACTGTCGGATTGAGGCCGCGGCCCTGAAGCGCAAACTGAGACTTGCCCATGTGGACAATGCGTCTGCCCTGGCCCCACTCAAGGGGCTTGACTGTCTCTTTTGGCGAGGCGTCAAATGAATCTTCCTGCAAAGGGGCCTGTGGCTGGAGCAGGGCCTTTGAAAGCGGGCTTTTGTAAAGCCTGAGCAGGAACTGGCTTGCCTTTATCTCGGCCTCGTTTGGGTAGGTCCGCACAACTTTTATAAGAGGCTTGTTCTCATCGTTTGAATTTGGGTAGACAAGGACATCCTCCAGGTTTTCAGATGGCATAAGCTGCGCCATTGCCCTTGCAAGCATGGATTTTCCAGTGCCTGGGGGCCCAAGCAAAAGCACGTTTCGCCGCTGCTTTGCAGCTTTTTTGATTATTCTTACCGCTTTTTCCTGGCCTATGACCTGGTCTGCAAGGCTGTCTGGAACCTTGATTTCCGCGGTTGTCTTGAACTGGATCGAACCTGAAGACATTGGATTACCCGGATAACTGTTTTTCAAACGAAATTAGCATGCATTAGAACTTTTGCTTGTATTTATTTGAAGCGCAAATACAGCGTTGATTGCTTAAGCTGCATTTGACTAGCCTACCAAGTCAAGCCCACAAAACATTATCCTTGGTGAAATGAGGTTTAAAAACTTACCCTGATTGGCTTCGA
>VGKX01000131.1 GCA_016866895.1 Candidatus Parvarchaeota archaeon | reverse complement strand
GAAAACTGGCTTGCGATTTTTGGAACTGCCTCCTTCAAGTGGCCTAATGCAACCTCCACCCCGCACCCGGCATCGAAATACAGAGCATAGTCTGGCATTGGCTCACCCAAATACTGGCCTTGCGGTGCGGGAACCTGATAGTAAGAACCTCGCGCAAGTGTCATGTTAGCAGGCGCATATATCGGGATTTTCTGGCGTTCATACTCGCTTTTCACAGAAATGTAGGAGCGCTCGATTGTGAAGTGCCCGCTGCCATGGACCGTTCCCACTTGCCCGACTTGATTGAGATACTTGGTGTCTACTAAATACTCTGTGAAAGCAGGTTTTTTGCAATCCGAAGCCGGCGTCTGCTTGATATCCTGTAATTGGGGTTTCACATAAGTATCCGGGGCATTTTGAACCGGAGAAATCTTCCGGTTGTTTTCTCTTGGATACGAACCATCAGGGCCTTCCCATTCCTTGTTCTCTTGTGGTTCATTTTCAAATGCCCGTCCTTCATATGTTGGCTTGTCAATGCAGCCTGATAACAAAAGTACGGCAAAGGCGAATATTGCAAATAGTTTTTCCATATTTGTGGTTAGGCTGATGATGGTTTAAGAGCATATCCTCCAAAATCGGGGTTGTTTTGACGTTCCTTGCCAATCTAACGCGTATTAAAACATGTGGCAGCTTAACAACTAATGAAAGTGCATATTGGCATAAGACATGTCCTGATTTGCATAATCGCAGCTGCAATTTTAAGTGTGTATTTTAATGAAAACAAAAATCATCTTTGTGTCAAGGCGAGCAAAAGCCGTCTCCAAAAAGCAAAATATACGCGCTCCAGGTTCCATTCAAACCTCTGCCTTTGGGCTTAAGGAGGCGGCTCAAATCATCAAGTCTGGAGGGCTTGTTGCCTTTCCAACAGAAACTGTTTATGGCCTTGGTGCAAACGCACTTGATGCAACTGCCGTGCGAAAAATATTTGCGGCAAAGGGGAGGCCTTCAGACAATCCTTTAATAGTCCACATATGGTCAAAGCGCCAAATACCTGCCGTTGCCAAAGAACTAAATGGCAATGCAAAAAAACTAATCAAAACTTTTTTTCCAGGGCCGCTATCACTTGTTCTAAAAAAATCAGGCAAGATACCAATGGCAGTCACGGCAGGGCTCCAAAGTGTCTGCGTGAGGATGCCCTCTCCAGTTCTCACAAGACAGTTCCTAAAAGATTGCGGTGTTCCAATTGCAGCACCCTCTGCAAATTTGTCTGGCAGGCCAAGCCCGACTAGCTGGGAACATGTGCACCACGATTTGGGCGGCAGAATTGATGCGATAATCGCAGGCCACACATGCGCCCACGGCCTTGAATCCACAGTCATTGACTGCACAAAACAAATCCCGGTATTATTAAGGCCAGGGGCGCTTTCATTGGAGAAAATTGAAGAGGCGGTGGGCAAAGTCGCAGTGCCGCTCAAATTCAGAAAAGCCCTAAGCCCCGGCATGAAATACAGGCATTACTCTCCAAAGGCGAAAGTGGTCTTAGTCCCTAATATCAAGGGCATGCAAAAACTTGCCGATTACCAAGCTAACCAAATTATCGCGACAAGCAAAATAAAACCGCGTTTTTCTGCGAGAATCGCCTATATCGGTCTTGATGCAGTGGCAGGAATTGGGGTTATTGCATGCAAGCCAAGAAACATGAAAGATTACGCAAAAAAAGTATTTTCGTTTTTCAGAAAATGCGACACTGAGGGCATCAGGACGATTTATGCTCAGAAAGTCAGCCTGGATGGGGTCGGTCGCGCGCTTTCTGACAGGCTTTCAAAGGCGGCTGCAAAAACAAGGTTCAATCCGAGGCATTAGGCTTTGGCATTTTACAATTTCACTTCCTGCAATTTCCTCATTTCCTTTATTTTCCTGGGAACATGACGACTTTGCCAGACTCGCCGCTTGCCATAACTTCAAACGCCTTTTCATATTGGGTCATGCCAAACTTGTGCGTCACAAGCTTTGCAAGGTCAATCTTGCCGGTTTTCAAAAATGCTGCAGATTTGTGCCACGTTTCCCAAATACGCCTGCCGTTTATGCCATGGATCCTTGCAGAGCGGAAAACTATGTCTTCTGCCATGTTAAATGAAACTGGCTCGGAAGGTATTCCAAGAAGGCTTGCCCTTCCCTCGGGGCGCAAAAGCGAAAAGCCGTGCTTGAAGGCAACAGGCGCACCAGACATCTCAAGAAAGACATCAACCCCATGTCCGTTTGTGATGTCTTTTATTTCCTTGACAACATCAACTTTACTGTTGTCAAGCACAACATCTGCGCCAAAGCTTTTCGCCATTTTCAGCTTGCGCTCAAGCCTGTCAACCGCAATGGTCATAGCCGCCCCCGCCTGCCTGCAAAGTGCTGCAGCGCAAACGCCTATAGGCCCGCAGCCATAGACAAGCACAATCTGCCCTGCAACCTCTCCGTCAAACACTGTGTGCACCGCATTTCCAAGCGGCTCTTGGGCAGATGCAAGCTCATGGGGTATTGATTTGTCATTCACCCAAAGTGTGTTTGCAGGCGCTGCATGAAATTGTGAAAAGCACCCCTGCACATCTATCCCCCTAAGCTTCACATTCTCGCATACGTGCGCGTTTCCACTTGTGCACTGAAAGCACGAGCCGCAATAGATATGGGTCTCGCCTGACACGCAGTCGCCCATCTTCACACTTGAGACGTTTTTCCCAACCTCAATGACCTCGCCTGAAAACTCATGGCCGAATATCAGCGGAGTCTTTATCCTGCCTGATGCCCACTTGTCCCATTTGTAAATATGTATGTCTGTTCCGCAAATGGAAGTCGCCTTTATCTCAACAAGCGCCTCGTTTGGGCCTATTTTTGGAATTTCTGCATCAACAAGCTTTGCTCCAGGCGCACTTGTGGGTTTTTGAAGTGCCTGCATTTTTGCCATAAAATCACTTTCCCATCTATTCAAGATTAGATATTTTTCCTGCAATCACTAAAAGACTAACTAAGGTTTGAGACTAAACTTTATATTTGTTTTGGAAAAAACCAAACAGACAAACGACAATTGACGGATACGAGAATCGCATGGAAGGGTCTGGCAATAACGAATATTAACTAAATGCGCCAATACCCTACTTAATGGAAATTTTGGCAATGATACTAACAATCCTCGGGCTTGCGCTTTTCGAGTCAATTAGCAGCATTGACAATGCAGTCATCAACGCCGAAGTGCTTGGAAAAATGTCAGCAAAGGCACGGCGGTGGTTTTTGACATGGGGCATGCTTATTGCAGTGTTTGGCCTGCGTCTTTTGTTGCCGCTTGGCATTGTCTGGTTTGCCAATCCTTCTCTAGGCGTTTGGGAGATAATGTCCGCCGCATTCAATTCAGACCCAAAAGTCATAGAAGCAATAGAGGCAAGCTCGCCAATGCTTTTGCCGGCCTTTCGGCAGCAATCTTTCTCTATTTGATTGTGTTCCAATTTGTCGGAAAAAAACTTCTTGAGGCAAAATAAGAGGCTTGAAGTGCAATTTAATGCGGCAACACTTCAAATATTGCCAATATCGCCGGCGGGTGTGCATCCTGCCTCTATCTTATAGGCTCATAGTCGCCAAGAGGCTTTCCAAACAGGTTGCACATGAAAAAGTTTATTGTGTGGTACGAGAGGAACTTTAGAGCGCCCCATTTTTCAAGGC
>VGKX01000130.1 GCA_016866895.1 Candidatus Parvarchaeota archaeon | reverse complement strand
TACTTTTGCAATGGTAGTGCCGTCGGAATTTCGAATGGAAAAGACTGAAACGGATTCATTGTTGACAACCTCAACGTCATCAAGCACAACTTTGTAGACACCCGCAGGTAACATCTCCCCAGGAGTGGCAATAATATAGCCAGATTCCTTTGCAAGAACAACGCTTCCACCACCAACGGGATATAGGTAGTTTGCAGTTGCTGTGCCTGAAGCCGGCGGATTCATGCCAATAAGCCTCCAGTCGCTTCCAAGGAACTTGATTGGCATTCGATGACTTGCCATGATGTTAGAAGGTTCGCAAGCGTCATTTACAGGTGTTGGCAAGATGCCGGCGCAGTAAAGAATGCCATGGTGCTCTGATACTGAAGGATAGTTTGCAAACTTTGCCTGATAGCCCACCCCCGAATATCTTGAGACTTGGCCATTTGCAAGGCGCTTGTACATGCCTTTTCCCCCAAGCCAGAGGGCCTGTGTTTCCGTGTATTTATTTAATGAGAGTGGATCGGTGAGTGTGGCTTTTGCAAAAGGATTGAAGTTGATACCGTCTATTTTTTTCACTGCCTGAAGGGGTTCGAGTGGTGTGAACCTGAAGGGATTGAGCGTATCCGCAGTAACAGTGTTGTCAGGAGATGTTGTGGTGCCAGTGTAGAGGTCTTCAGGATTTGTTTTCATCCTGTTTCCAGTGAACCTGTCGATGTAGTCGCTAATAAGGGTTGGAAAGACATATTTAGGAGAAGTGTCCGGATTTATTGCATCCGAAGTTGGAGCCGAATCTGCCGAAGGAAGAGCGGGTGCGCCTGGGGCTGCGGCAAAAATAATTGATGATGATAAACTAAAAACTACTGCAAGAAAAAAAGCGTTTATTACAAGTTTATTTCCCCGATTCATTGCACCACCTCAAGACGGTCATTGAATTTCTAACAAATAAATAGGTGACGAAATATATATATATATATGTATATGTTGTGTTTTTTGTTCGGAAATGCGCGGATTGTTTTCCCAAGACTCGTTGCACTGTTTGCAGAGCTTTCATCCAGCCGCTAAAGATTCGTGCTTTGTCAAAATTGAAATTTTGATTCGTATTATAATAGTTAAGCTTCCAATAAAAGCACAAATGGGTTATAATCAATTAGATGGTGTTTTGAGGTGGTTAAACTAGAAAACGAAAAAGAGACTCAGAAAAAGAACCCGGATACTGGTAACGGAACAAAAAACAGCGATGAGGGCTATTCAAAGAAAGGCAAAAAAATCCTGATTACATCAGCCCTGCCATACGTGAACAATGTCCCGCATTTGGGAAACATAATAGGCTGCGTGCTTTCGGCAGACGTGTTTGCAAGGTTTTGCCGCAAGCGTGGGTATGAAACCATCTACATTTGCGGCACTGACGAGTATGGCACTGCGACAGAAACAAAGGCGCTTGAGGAGGGGGTAACACCGCAAGAGCTTTGCGACAAGTATTACAAGATTCATAAAGACATTTACGAATGGTTTGGAATTTCAACAGATATTTTTGGAAGGACTACAACGCAACTTCACACTGAAATAACCCATGAGATTTTCAATGAGCTGCACAAAAACGGCTTTGTAGCCCAAGAGGAGATTGAACAGGCATATGACGAAAAAGCGCAGATGTTTCTTGCAGACCGCTTTATTGAAGGCACCTGCCCGCATTGCAAATATGAGGCAGCTAGAGCAGACCAGTGCGACAAGTGCGGGCATCTTTTGAATTTTGCAGAACTGATTAACCCGATTAGCAAAATCTCAAAAACAGTGCCAACAACTCGAAAGTCAATGCACTTATTTATAGACCTGCCAGTTATTCAAAATGAGATTGAGGGCTGGATAGAAAAAACCGCAAAGAACGGGCGATGGTCTGATAATTCATATAATATTGCCAAGGCATGGATTGCGGAAGGATTGAGGCGAAGGTGCATAACACGCGACTTGAAATGGGGCGTGACAGTTCCCCTTGCAGGATGGGAGAAAAAAGTCTTTTATGTCTGGTTTGACGCACCGATTGGATACATATCAATTACTGCGAACATGCCAGGTCTTGAAAAAAACTGGAGAAACTGGTGGCAAAACCCTGACAACGTGCTTTTGTACCAATTCATGGGCAAGGACAATGTGCCATTCCACACTGTCATTTTTCCATCAACACTGATTGGCACAAGGAAAAATTGGACTCTTTTGCACCACATAAGCACGACAGAGTTTTTGAATTTTGAAGGTGGCAAGTTTTCAAAGTCAAAGGGGGTCGGGGTGTTTGGAAGCGACGCGGTTGATTCCGGAATACCTGCAGATGTGTGGCGGTATTACCTTCTTACAAACAGGCCGGAGAAGATGGACACTGATTTTACCTGGAAGGATTTTGCCGAAAAGCTCAACAACGAGCTACTTGCAAACATAGGCAACTTGGTGAATAGGACAATGGTGTTTGCGCACCGCGAATTTGAAGGCAAGGTGCCTGATTTTAAAGATGGGGAACTTGGACAGGCTGACAGGGATTTTTTGGATGCCCAAAACTCCAAGTTTGAAAAAATAACGCAGCTTCTTGAAGAGGTTCAGATTAAAGACGGGCTTCACACAGCACTTGAAATCGGGAAGGGTGCAAATGCCTACTTCCAGCAAAGTGCGCCGTGGAAGGCAGTGAAGGAGGGCGAGGCTGGAAAGGCAAGGGCACGGGTTGCGATATATTTGCTGTTGCACCAGGTCAAGGACCTGGCAATAGCCTTGGAGCCATACCTGCCTTTCACAAGCGCGGCCATTTTCAGGCAGCTATCAATGAGCCCTGAAAGCTGGGACGGCATTGGAAAACTTTCCTTGGCGCCAGGGCACAGTCTTGGAAAGCCTGAAATTTTGTTCAAAAAGCTTGAAGAAAAGGAGATTGAGGCACTCAAGAAAAAATACTCAGGAAAGCAGCAGACGCAGGAAACCGAAAACCCAAAAAAAGAGATAGTGCCTGGGAAGATTGGCGAGGATTGCCTGGATTTGGAGGTTGGCAGGATAGTTGAGATTGAAAGACACCCGACAGCCCAGAAGCTGTATGTTGAGAAGATAGAGATGGGGGACGGTCAGGTAAGGCAGGTGGTTTCAGGCCTTGTCCCTTATTTCAAGGAGGAGCAGCTACTTGGAAAGCTTGTCGTGGTTGTCAGGAACCTCAAGCCGGCACTGCTTAGGGGCATTGAGTCGCAGGGCATGCTTTTGGCTGCCGAGGGCAACGGGCTGCTTGAAGTTGTTTGCCCGCAGAATGCAAAGCCTGGGGACAAGGTGTCTATAGGGCAGGGCAAAGAAGGCAAGGAAAGGCAGGAGCCGGCAGGGCAAGTCACTATTGAGGAATTTTTCACTGTCGACTTGGCTGTAAAAAACGGGTTTGTGCTTGCCAATGGGAAGCGGGTGGAAGTGGGAGGAAGGCCGCTAACAACCAAAATCGTGCTTGACGGAAAAGTCAGATAAGTTATTAATGGGCTTGAGAGGCGGAATTTGCCGATTTGTTTTTCTATTGGCTTTGCTGTAAAGAAGGGGTTTGTGATGGGGAGGTTTGCTGGTTTTGCGGAGGTTGGCATATCCTGCAAAGTAATATATTGATAGATATGGTCAACTTAGAGCCCTTGGGAGGGGAAGGACGGTTTTGCGCTTCAAGGCGTGCCTGCTTTTTTGCAGTTCACTGCGCCAATCGTGAAGCGCACATGCACGCGGTGTTTTTGTGGCAGACGAG
>VGKX01000129.1 GCA_016866895.1 Candidatus Parvarchaeota archaeon | reverse complement strand
AATCAAGCATGGAAATGATTTTCTCCACCATTTCGCTTGTCTTTGCAGTGCCGCCAACATCGCGGGTGGTGACTTTTTGCCCGTAGCAATTCCGTATTGCTGCGTTCAACTTTTGCGCCGCGGACTTTTCTCCTATGTGCTCCAGCATCATTGCAGCGGAAAGCAGCATTCCAGTCGGGTTGACCACATCAAGTCCGGCATACTTTGGGGCAGAGCCGTGCACAGGCTCAAAAAGCGCGTGCTTTTCTCCGTAATTGCCTGAAGGCGCAACCTCAATAAAATCAACGCCTGCCTGGTCGATTTTTTTGGCAAGCTGCAGCGCCTGGCTTTCATTGAAGTGGACAAGTGGCGCCTGCTCGCCTTCGCGCAGCGTGGAATCTAGGATGAGTATTTTCCTCATGCAAAAAAACGCAGCTTGAAGATATATAAATACTACGTTTTTTTGAATATTTGTTCTTTTTTAGTACTATTTTTTCCGTTTTTTTCCGCTTTTCGCAGTATTTATAAATATTGGCAGAGCGTGTAATCTGGTATTTTTATGGCATTAGTTGGAGAGCTGTCGCAATCACTGGTGCACAAAGGCTCGGGGAACAAAGTCTCAAGCATTGGGGCCAAGTGGCCCCCTGGCTTTGATGCAAACAATCGTCGGCTCAAGGGCATCTACCTATCCCCAATAGAAACGCAAGGGCAGCTTGGCTCACTTTTCACGCAAGTTTCGAAAATTGAGCGCTCAAACGGACAATCCACAAGGACAACATTCAGGGCTTTTTTGCCAGAAAGCCTTGCAGAATCAATACGCCAAGATTCTGGCTCCACATATCCTGTTGAGGCTGTGATTAAGGCGGGAAATGCAGTCCCGGGCCACAGCCTGGTCTACTTTGGGAAAAACAAGCCGTCAAGGGTTCCGTCGCAGGACTTGAGGGCTGCAGAGCAAGAAAGCCTTAACACAATTGTGCAGAATGTCAGGCCGGTTGGGGAATCAAGGGCAATCGCCAGGGCGACTGAAGGCGGCTATAGCCTTGAGGTGTTTGACCCAGCCCTGGGCAATGGGGACATAAAGTCAATGCTTGAGCTATATGCTGAAGCATATCAGGTGTACACGTTTCCAATTACGCAGCAGACCATTAGCTCAATGGTTTCAAACGGGAACGTTGTTTTTGTGGCCCGGGGGGCAGATGGCAAAATAGCGTCAAGCCTGATTGCAGAGCACTGCGAGTTTGGGCTGGAAAGCGGAACGCAGGTATCGATGTTTGAGCTTTCGGATTATGCAACATTCAAACATGCCAGGGGCAATGGCCTGATAACCGCACTTCAAGTCTTTGCAATCAGCACTTTACGCGGGCTTTTTGGCAACAATGCCATCATATACTCTGAGGACCGCGCCCCCTGGCTTGCCGTCAACAAATCCTCGGCTCAGGCGGGAATGGAGTGCGCAGGCACGCTTTTGTACCACTGCAATCTTCTTTCGGATAGAAGCATTCAATACGCAAGCACTCTTGAAAGCCTCAATGTCTGGTATGCGCCCCCTGTCGGAAAATAGGTAAACTCTGGGCACTATTTCCTCTTCCCGCCTTTATAGGAAAAAAAGTGCTCCATTTCTCTAACTTTTTGCGTTGCAATTGCCTGCCCTGATTTTGTGATTATAGATTTTGGCAGCTGTTCTTTGTACCTCAAAAGAGTTGCATTGCACTCATCAATGTTTTTTGCACCGTTTCCCCTGCCGGCTATTCCGTGCATCATCATAATCGCACCAGAGCCAAGAAACGACAGCGCGTTTGCGTCATGGAAAACAACCGCCTCGGCGCAGCTTGTGTCCGGGGTGGCAAAATGCTCATGCCCCTCAATAACTTTTACCACAAGCCGTGTTTTCTCCTCAGCCAGATTCTCGCCTTGAAGTATCTGGCTTGCTATTTGGGCAGAGCGGACGGATTTGCCAACACCTATCTCCCTGTATTTGTCAAACGAGCCGAAACTATGCAGGTAGGAGGCCAAAATCAGGACAACAGGGTCGACTGCGATTCCTTCAAGTCTTGCAATCTCCAGGGCATGGCCATATATTCTGGCGCAATGTGATTGGTGCCAAGCCGAATAAGGCGCCGCTTCTTTTGAAAGCTGGCAGACCTGTTGCACAATCCTCTCATATTGGCCAAATGCCGCAGTATCGCCCATTAGTTCCCTCCATCAAGCTATATCCTAGGCCATTATAAATATATTAAAATATCCTAATGAATATTGCAAAATTTGTGAATATTATTATATATTTTATTAATTTAATCAATAATTGTGCAAAAATCTTCGAAATCAGCTGCAAAATGCAGACCTCAATTGCAACAGCCGCGCCAACTCGATTCCCTTGACTGCAAAATTCTTTATGAGCTTGATTTGGATGCAAGGATAAGCACCAGCGAAATTGCCAGGCGTCTGCGTAAAAGCAAAGAGACTGTGAATTTTCGCCTCAGGAGGCTTGTCGAAGAAGGGGTACTCAGCGGATTTTACACAATTTTTGACACAAGGAAACTTGGCCAATATTCCTACAAGCTTTATCTCAAGTTCAAAAGCATTACCCCGGGCAAGGAAAGAGAGATATACGAATATCTGCAAAGGCAGCGCAACATAATCTATCTTGCAAGCATGGAGGGATATTATGACTGCGTTGTTGTCGTATTGCTTCGCACCACTACTGACTTTACAAGTTTCCTCTACCCTTTCATGCAGTCATACGGCCAGCATGTTCTTGAAAAGGAGATGGTTGTTTTTGTTTGCACCCACAGGCTAAACCAGAGGTTCTTGCACCTTGGGCCTGAGCAGGCGGACAGGCACCATTCAAAGCAGATAGGTTCATATCGCCTCGGGGAAAATGAACTCAAAATCTGTTCCGTCATATCCTCAAATGGCAGGCTTTCGGCTCTTGAAATAGCAAGACGAACAGGCCTTGAGCCGCCTAAAGTCCAGTATGCCATAAAAAAACTAAAGCGTGATGGAATCATACTTGGCCACGCGGTTTCCCTCAACTACGACAGGCTTGGATTGACATTCTTCCAAGTGAATATTTCCCTTGTGGACCCTTCGGTAATCGGGGCCATAATAAACTACTTCAGCTCAACAAATAAGTGCCTTTTTGCAATAGAAATAGTCGGAAGGTACGACCTTATCATAGAACTTATACTGGAAAATTCTAAACAGCTTCTGGTAATTATTGATGCATTTAGGGAAAAGTTTTATGGCAAATACTACGATTACGATGTTTCTACAATAACAACGGAATTCCTAGTGCTCTGGACACCTGTATATGCTGATTTGCAGGCAAACCTGCCATGGAAGGCAGACTCGCGATCTGTGCGCAAAGAATTAAAGGCACAAGCTTGAATCATACTCTTTGGTGGGGCATTGGTCAACCTATTGTGGCTTACAAAAAAATTGGTCAGCATAAATTCGGTTTCGGGCAATGAGCTTGCCATCCAAAAGTTCATCTTCAACTTGCTGCAGCAGGAGGGCTTTAAGCCAAGGTTCCAGTTTGTCTACAAGGGCAGGCCAAACGTCGTGTGCACTAGTGGCGAGGGGAAACAACACCTTCTTCTTGACTGCCATGTTGACACAGTCCCCGCCTGCGCAGGCTGGAAGGCTAATCCGCTCAAGGTGCGCGTGCAAGGCGGCAGGATGATTGGCCTTGGGGCTGCCGACCAGAAGGCAGGCGTGGCAATACACCTCAAGCAGTTCATTGAAG
>VGKX01000128.1 GCA_016866895.1 Candidatus Parvarchaeota archaeon | reverse complement strand
GTTGCAACAAGGTCCAATATCAATGTTTACAGTAATTCAATCTCCAACTACTGAAATTATGCTCCTTGAGCCGCAAAACAACTTCACAACTACCTCAAACAACGTTAACTTCAAGTACAGGTATCTTTCTAGCATACCAAATCCTGCATCTTGCACTTTAAATGTGCAAAAGAACTACGTTTGGTATGCCCAATTCATCAACAGTTCGGTTGCCAACAACACCACAGTCATGGCGTCCCTAGGAAATCTTCCATATTCAAACTATAATTGGCAGGTGTCTTGCGTTACTGGCTCTACTTTTGTAGTTAGCGAAGACAGGTCCTTCGCAGTAGCCCAACCATCACAGCAGACATACAACCTTACAGTTTGGTTTTACGAGGGCGGGACAGCCAGGGGTTCACAAAACGGACTTTTGCCAGGCCAAACAGCCCAAATCAATGCGACTTCGCTCCAGGGCTATGTGTTTGCCAACTGGACAATAAACTACGGCACCTGCCAAATCGGCAATGCCTACGTTTCATTGACAAATGTTACTATGGGAAGTTCAAACTGCGAAGTCACTGCATATTTCAGGCCCGTCCAGCAGCAAACTTACAACCTCACTGTTCAATACAGCGCAGGCGGCACTGCAAGCGGTTCTAGGACAGGCCTGCTCCCGGGCCAGCAAACAAGGATTAATGCCACGGCTTCAAGTGGTTATGTATTCGTGGCTTGGGTCAAGTCCGGAAGCTGCACTGTTACAAATCTTTCATCAAGGGACACCTATGTGGCTATGGGCTCAACTAACTGTGTCTTGCTTGCAACTTTCAAACCTGCGACTCCAAGCGCAAATTATACTTTGGGCCTTTCTGTCTATCCAACTGCATCTGGAACAGTTACTGGATACTCGGGAAACATCCCTTACGGGGCTGTCATGCCAATAAGCGCAACTGCCAGCCAGGGATACAAGTTCATCTCTTGGTCTGTTCTTGACAATTCCAACTGCGTTATCAATGACCAAAAAGTCGCAGCAACCTATGTCAAGGTAAAATCCAACTGCATTGTGCGGGCGAACTTTGACAAAGGCTATACGCTTGCCCTCTCAGTCTCGCCAGCCAATTCCGGCACTGTCAAAGGGTATGGTTCAGGTTTTGACTATGGGGCAAAACAGTTAATCAGTGCAATGCCTTATGCCAATAGCACATTTAGCGGATGGACAATCACTTCAGGCAACTGCAATATCAGCAATCCATTATCCCAAGTCACAAATATAACAGTCAAAAGTAATTGTATTGTAAGCGCAAACTTTGTGGTTTCCCCTAGCCAGCCTAAAAAAGCCACATACCAATTCATGGGCTTATCGGAGCCATTGAGACTTCTTTCAAGTCTTATTGTCTCATCCAAAGAGCTTGGCACTTTTCCAAGTCCTACCTGGGCAAAAATTGCCATTCTTGTGGCTTTTGCGCTAGCAATTACCTTTGCATACTATAAGCTCAGGAAGCCAAAAAAACATAACAAGCAGGGCTAGATATTTAATAGGCCAAAAAAATTAGGCAAGAAAACAAAATTATTCCGTTTTGGCTATTTCCCTATCCTTTTGAGATAGTCCGCGTAGGCCTTGCCTGACTTGATTTTTTCAGCAAGCATGGTGTCAATTGGCGCAGGGCTTGTAAGAGCCCCGGGGTCCAAAATCACCCTCAGCTCACCTTCTCCTAAAAGCCCGTGCTTCAATACAACCTGCGACACGGTAAGGCCGCTTTTTACAGACTCCTTGACAATTTCGGCTACAACATGATAACCCAAGTAGGGGTTTAGGGCTGTTGCAAAAATGAATGTCGCATCCACGTTTTTCTTGCATGCCGCAATGTCGTATTCAAGCCCCCTTGCGCAGCTCCTCTCAAATATTTCAATCCCGTTTGAGAGCGCAATGGCGCTTTCAAGTGTGTTTTTGGCAATCAACGGTGTAAGCACGTTTAGCTCCAGCTGCCCTCCAAGACACGACAGGGCAACTGCATGGTCCATGCCAATTGCATCATATGCAACAATCTCTAGCATCTCTGGTATTGACGGGTTGATTTTGCCGGGCATTATTGAAGAGCCGGGTTCAACTTCGGGGATTACAAGCTCTGCAATCCCCGCCTTTGGGCCGCTGACAAGAAGCTTGAAGTCATTTGCCATCTTTGCGCAGCTGACTGCAACAGCCCTTAGGCCTGAGGAAAAGGCAAGCAATGCATTCATGTTGGATGTGAGCTCGGGCTTGTTCTGGCCGCTTGCAATCTCGCATCCTGTAAGCCTTGAAAGCTCCTCTGCAGCGTATTTTGCGAACTTTGGGTGCGCAGCAATCCCTGTTCCAAGTGCGGTCCCTCCAAGCCCGATTGTGCACAATCCATTTTTTGTCTGTCGCAGCAGCCCAAGGTCCTTAAGCAGCGCATCTGACCAGCTTTTTATCTCCTGGCCAATGCCAATTGGCACTGCATCCTGAAGATGCGTACGCCCCACCTTTATCCTGCCTGCATGCTTTCTTGCCTTTGCTTCTAGGGTCTCAGCAAGCACCTCTATCGCCTTTTCAAGCCTTGGCAATGCATCAAGCAGGGCAACGCGTATGGCAGTTGGTGTAACATCATTTGATGACTGGCCCATGTTTACATCGTTGTTCGGGTGTATGTGCCTGTACGAGCCTAGTGGCGCGCCAAGTATTTCATTTGCCCTGTTTGCAATGACCTCGTTTGCATTCATGTTGAACGGCGTGCCTGCCCCTGCCTGGTAAAAACCAAGCGGAAAATATTCGTCAAACTTGCCTTCATATATCTCCCTGCAGGCCCGCTCAATCGCATCAGCCTTGCTTTTCTCAAGCAGCCCGCACTTGCAGTTTGCAAGCGCGCAAGCAAGTTTGATTTTAATGACCGCCTTTTTGTATGTGCAAAGTGCGCTTCCTGTGAACCTGAAGTTTTGCGCAGCCCTTGCTGTAAATGAGCCAAAATATGAGTTTGCATCCAACTGCACGACTCCCAAGGCGTCCCTCTCAAGCCTTTGGCCCGGCTTTGCGTTTCCCTTTCCCTGCGCGTTTTCCATGGATTTATCTGACTCAAACTGTTTTTATATGGTTTGGAGCAGCCAAAACCAGGCCCAAAGCTGCATAAAAACGCTTTTAATAATCTATGGTGAAAGCAATTATGCAATTTGGCCAAAGTAATGGCTTGCCAAAGCCTGATTTTGAGTCCCTATAAATGAGCAAAAACAAGCGGCAACCTGGCCGATAAAACCACAAGAAATATTGCAAAACTCAGGGTGTTATCAATGGAATCCGGAGAAAAATTTGACGTCATAATCGTTGGCGCAGGGCCTGGCGGAAGCGCCCTTGCGGCATTTTTGGGAAAAGAGGGAAGAAAAGTCCTTCTTCTTGAGAAAAGCCAGTTCCCGCGAGACAAGACCTGCGGGGATGCTGTTGGCGGCAAGTGCACTAAAATACTTCGCGAACTTGGAATCTCTGCCGACATGGAGAAAAACCCGCATGCAAAAATCAGCGGGGTCGTGTTCTCAAACCCAAAGGGAACCCACGTCACAATCCCGTTCCCAAAAAACAAGGAGGGCAAGCAGAACACTGGCTATGTGTGCAGGCGCTATATCTACGACAATTTCCTTTTTGAAAACGTAAAAAAATACCCTTCAGTAAAAGTCATCCAGAACTTTACAGTGGCTGATGTCATACGGGAAGGCGACAGCGTGGTTGGCGTGAAAGGCGCGGG
Source organism: Candidatus Parvarchaeota archaeon (assembly GCA_016866895.1). Taxonomy (NCBI): domain Archaea; kingdom Nanobdellati; phylum Candidatus Parvarchaeota; species Candidatus Parvarchaeota archaeon. Next base: position 25 of record VGKX01000128.1, on the reverse strand, counting down.
GCAAGACAGGGCCGAAAAGTCGTTT
>VGKX01000127.1 GCA_016866895.1 Candidatus Parvarchaeota archaeon | reverse complement strand
AAGCTCAAAGCTGAGAAAAACACAGAATCGATGAAAATTTCAGAGGCAAAGAGGGCAGGAAAGCCTATTGATGCCATACTAAAGCGCACAAAAGACCTTAGCGACGAAATCACTAATGTGGATGCAAAAGCCGGCAAGCTTGAAGGCCAGATGAGTGAGATACTGATGAATGTTGCGAACATGCCTGATGCATCTGTCAAAATTGGCAAGGACGAAACGGAGAACCAGGAGGTCCGAAAATGGGGAACGCCAAAAAAGACAAGCAAGGATGCCAAGTCTCATTTTGAAGTTGCCGAAAAAAACCTCATTGACTTTGAAAGGGGCGCGAAGCTTGCAGGGCACAGGTTTGTTGTGCTGAAGGGGCTTGCCGCCCGCCTGGAGCGCTCATTGGTCAATTTCATGCTGGATTTGCAGATAATGAACGGCTACACCGAAGTCCTGCCGCCTTTCCTTGTGAACACCAAAACAATGACTGGAACCGGGCAGCTCCCGAAATTCGCAGAGGAACTTTACCACTGCGAAGCAGACGACATGTGGCTCATTCCCACTGCCGAAGTGCCGGTTACCAACCTGTTTGCAGGCGAAATACTGGACGAAGCGCAGTTGCCGATGAAATATTGTGCCTATACGCCTTGCTTCCGCCGCGAGGCAGGCAGCTACCAGAAGGACATCAAGGGAATACTGCGCCAGCACCAGTTCGACAAGGTTGAGCTTGTGAAATTCGCAACTCCAGAGCAATCATTCGCAGAGCTGGAGTCACTTACTAAGAATGCAGAATCTGTTTTACAAAAGCTCGAATTGCCCTACCGTGTTATTGAGCTTTGCACAGGCGACATGGGATTTGCCTCAGCTAAAACCTATGACATTGAAGTGTGGCTGCCATCCCAGGACAAGTACCGTGAGATTTCATCCTGCTCCAACTGCACAGACTTCCAATCGCGCCGTGCCAGCATCCGCTTCCGGCGCGGAAACAAGCTCGAATTCGTGCACACTCTGAACGGCAGCGGCATTGCTGTTGGAAGGACAATGATTGCAATAATGGAAAACTACCAGGACGAGAATGGGTTTACCGTTCCAAAGGCGCTGCGAGACTATATGAGATGCGACAGAGTAGAGTTTTAGTTTGCAGCATTCGCTTCTTTCTCAATTTTTTCCCTTTATCTTCTTTTCAACCGCCAGCAAGAGGTCTTCAGCAGCCAGGATGGCGTGTTTCGCTTCATATTCTGAAACTATCCCAACCTTCTCATAAATCACTCGATGGCGCTTTTTCCTCATCTCGTCAAACAGCACAATTTTGCCGCCCATCTTTGTCCCAAGCTTCACATCAGCATAATCGACAGCAACTTTGTGCTGATTTTCACCCACAGCAACGTAGCCATCTGAAAACATGAGGGCACGGGAAGACTGGAGCATTGCGTTATAAGCGATAGAAAATGCCCAGTCAAAATCAGTTGCAAGGTTGCTTTTCGCTACTGCAATATCCCGTCTTGCTGCAGACAGGCATTCCTCTGCCTGCTTGGGGTCAGGCTCCACCTTCCTTACCCTGCCTTCAGATAACAAATCGCTCAAGTTCATCCTCTGCACCCACTAACATCACTTTCTTGCCTTTTAGCACTTCTTCAATATAGCCCCTGCGCTTCTTTTGCAGAAGTTCATTCTCCGGATAAATAGAATAGTTTATGTCTCGCCCGATAGTTTTTTGGCATTCCCTTATGGCAGAGGCAATGCCTTCTGGCTTTGGATTGCCTATCACCATCAAGTCTATGTCACTTCCTTCCCTTTCTTCCCCTCTGGCATAGGAACCGTATATGAAAGCGAATTTCACTCCTGAGGCTTTTTCAATTGCATTCCGGATAATGTCACCAAGGCCCTCGGTTTTCAGGACAATGGACTTGAGTTCATGGTATATTGGCGAAGCGGGATTTGCAGCATAAAACACCATGTTTCCCCTTCGCTCATTTGTAAGGATGCCTGCGTTGGAAAGGCTCTCAAGGGCAATGCTTGCCTCGTTGGGCCTAACTTTTGCTTTCCTGCAGACTTCCCGGAGGTAGAACTTGCTTTTTGGATTGGTAAAAAGTAGGCCCAGTATCCTGCGCTTTGCTTTTGATGTTACAAGGCTTTCCAACACGTATATGTTATTTATACAATTGTTTAAAAAACTTATACATTGCTTTCCTTCTCAATCTTCTCCTTTATTTGCGGGAAAGCACTGCCATCCAGCAACTGCTCGAACAGCTTTTCCGCATCCCCAAGAGAGTAGCTTGTGCCCTCGAGCTTTTTTCTCAGGATTTGCATTCCCATTTCCTTTGCACTCACTTTCTTTTCCCTTGCCAACTTTATTTGTGCAATCCTCTCACGCAAATTCTCGGAATTCAGGCTGTTGTCAACGAAAACATTGTCGCCAAATGAAGGTAGCGAAAGGTCCGAGGACTTGAAGCCTTCGGCAAGCGTGCCTTTTATTACGATTTTTATGAGTGGATTTGGCTGCGAAGCAAGCGCAAGGCGTACCTCCTCAGCAACCTTTGCGCGCATGTCGTCCGGCTTGGCATTTTCAAACTGCAAAACGCGGTGGAAAAGCTCGCGGGATTTTATGGGCCTGAAATCGGCTTTTTTCGTTGCAGTGTCGTAAAGCAGCCAGCCGCGCTGCCCTGCCTCGTCCTCGCGAAGCTGCGTCACCACCGTGCTTCCTGGATTGAGTACTTTTGTTTCGAGGTTTTTCTGGTGCACATGGCCGCACAAATACAGGTCGTAGCCAGACGGCAAGTCATCGAAGGAGATATACTGTTCATTCTTCATTCTGTCAAACTCTTGAAATGACTGATGCACAACAAAAACATTGAATGCCCCCTGCGCCGGCTTGCAGGCGATTTGCTTCAATGCTTCGCCAGCCATGTCCTCGGGCACGCTTCCCATGCCTGAAATGGCAACTTTCTCGCCGTTCCTCCCGCAAAGAAGCGTCTGGTTGTGGAAATTCTGGCAAAAGCCCCCCTGGCAAAGCAAATCCGTCGGGTGGACAAACCCCTTTGCGCGCCGGTCATGGTTGCCATGTATGGCGTAGATTGGCACACCGGCTATGCCGCGTGAGCGGAAGATTTCAAGCGCTTCCCGCAGGATTTTGGTAACTTCTGCAAGCGTTTCCATTCTTGGAAGCGGAGTATCGAAGTTGTCGCCCCCCAAGATAAGCAAATCCGCCTCGCGGGCGGCGGCCAATATCGCTTCCCTACCTTGAGAATAAGCATCCTGTTCGAACCGTCTGTAGCCGAAGTGAGTGTCCGTGACAAATGCAATCTTCATACGGCAAAAATTGGGCTGTAAAGCTTAAATAGAAGGAGAGCGTTAAGGAGTGCATGATAGACAGGCTGGTGTTCATGGGCGTCGTGATTGCCTCAATAATCGTCATTGTCTACTTCCTTTCCAGATAGCCATAAACAGCCACAGCAATTTAATAAAAATTTATAAACCTTTCTATACATAACCGACTTGCGAGGTTCGCAACTTTTTAAAATCTATTTATATGGCAGTTTAGCCCATAGAGGTGGAATAATGACCGACAAATGCCCCGAATGCGGAAGCAAGCGCCTTACGCGCGACTACGAGAAAGGAGAGCTAATGTGTTCCAACTGCGGATTGATAATCGCTGAAAACCTTGAAGACCCCCGCCCCGAGTGGAGGGCATTTGACGCCGAGCAGCGCGAAAAGCGCGCAAGAGGCGGTGCGCCAATCAAGTACATGAGGCCAAACAAGGGGCTTGTCACTGA
>VGKX01000126.1 GCA_016866895.1 Candidatus Parvarchaeota archaeon | reverse complement strand
TAAAATTGAACGGCGCATACATGAACCTAATCTCTAGACTATTTTATGTAAACATAAAATATAAATTTACAAAAATATAGTTTGTGCAAAATTTAATTATTGTGCAAAATTTATTCTCTAAGGTGATATTTGATGGAAGGCGTTGTTTTGAGCTGCAGGCGCGGAAGGCACACTGCCCGCACAAACCAGTTCATACTCGAAGTTGACGGAGTGTCAACAAAGGCAAAAGCATCTGTGCTTTGCGGCAAAAAGGCAACCTGGTCAAGCCCCAAGGGAAAAAAGAAATCAGGCATCATCACGCATGCCCATGGCAACAAAGGAAAAGTCCTGGCAAGGTTTGTTTCAGGCCTGCCGGGCCAGGCAGTTGGGACAAAAGTTAAGATTGCCTGAAATAACGGTCTTTAGCCAGGTCAATCTGTTTTTGGGTTTTGTAACTCCAGCCTCTTTTTCCAGAATCTTTTTATACTATCTTGGGCAAATCCGTCCAAGGTGGTGCGATGAGTGGCTCTAGATTTTCGGCGTTTGCAGTCTTTTTTTCAGTAGCTATGCTTGTTTTTTCAGTTTCTTTTTCAGTTGCTCAGGAAAACCTGGGCGGCTTTGATTCCGGGCAAGGCCAGCAAACATCTGGAGGCCAGACAGTGCAGGATTTATCCTCAGGCCAGAGCGCAGTGGGCTCTTCAGACCAACAGACTGAACCTATGCCTGGAATCCTACCAATGCCGCCTGAAATTTCCAAGCCGGCAAACTGCCCCCTTCCCGCACTCTCATCAGAGGTGGAAGAAAAATGCAAGGCAAATGGCATGGAGGTCAAAAAAATCGTCGACTCATTTGGCTGTGCAATTGGCTTTGAGTGCGCGGCAGCAGGCCAAAATCCGCAGATGCCGCCAACCCGTGCAACAAACTGTGGAATTGATGATGGTTTGGCAAAACAGCTCAACTCCCTGATTTCACAGGTACAGGATGAGCGGGCCTTGGGAAAGGAAGGCACTTATGAGGGCTACAAGGAGAAGATAGAGGAGCTTTCAAAGAAAATTGCATCCTCAAGGAAGGGCTGCACTGCCCAAAATGCGGTTGCAACAAGGGCGATGGTTCCTGTGGCAAAGGGCTTGAACAAGGCCGACTTGGAAGACTCGGATTATGCAAAACAGGCAATCTCCATGAAAAAAACTGAAGCGCAAAAAATGATGAATCCGACTTGCGCCCAGCTTTCCCAGTTCAGGGAAAAGCTTGATTATTACGAAAAAATCTCCTCGTCCCAGGTCGATTCTTCAGACAGGCAGGGTCTGACTAGGGAAATGGCCCAAAAGGCAATCGAGCAGCTAAAGCTGAGAATGTCTGTCATGGAAAAAAACTGCAACAGGGAGGGGCAAGGCAATGCGCAAAGCGACTTGCCAGGGAAGCCCCAACTCCTGCAGCAGCCAGGCACTGAAATTTATGAGGCAAGCCAAGCTGGGCCGTGCATGCTTCTAAAGGCGGCAGAGCAAAAAAAAGAGCGGCTTACGCAGCTATCAAGCCTGAGTGAGGAAAATCTCAAGGAAAAAGGGCTAAAACCTGAAGACTTGGAGAGGATGGGGGCCGAGCTTTCTGCACATTCTGAAAAACTTCGGGTTGCATGCGCAGAGGGGCAAAAACCCGTCTTGACTGGGACCCGGGGCGCAGCAAGGCCCGCCAATTGCATTGAGTTCAAAACACTTATCTCGCAGAGGGCGCAATATCTAAAGCAGCTTCAGGCACTTGGCGAAGAGGACCTGAAGGCAAAAGGATACAGCGCAAAGCAGCTTGAAAAATTCTCCGAAGAAATACGGAAGATGGAAAAAACCCTTGAGGAAAAGTGCAGCTCAAGGCAGGATGCAGACTCGCAGGAGTTAGAGAAACCGATAGCTGCAACAAGCGGCATGGAGATTTCTGATTACTTCAAGCTGAAAGTGAAGGGGATTATGGAAAGCGAAAAGCCTGCGGGGGAAAAAATTGAGAAGCTCAAGTCCATCAGGGGCGAGATTGACAGCCTTATCTCAGACCTGCTAAAAAGCCATGACAAGATTGATGCTGGAGAGCTTGCGCCAGTGGTAAGCGAAATTGAGGTTAGGCCGACTGAAATATCTGCAGACAATGTGAAAATTGATTCAACTTCAAAAGAGCTTGAGGTGGAAGTTGAAGACCAAAAAATCAGCATCGGGCAGCAGGACGGGGCAGTGGTTGTCGGCGAGCAAAACGGCCTTAAGGCAAAGGCCCAGAGCCTCAAGCTAAAAAATAACGAGCTTCACGTTGGCGACAGGGTCGTAAGGGTGCTTCCTGCCCAGCTTGCGCAAAGGATAAAAGGCGACATCAAGTCGCTTGACCTGGCCGAGGAGAAGAACATGGCAGTCTACAAGGCCAAGGTGCAAAAAAGCGCCAGGCTGTTTGGCTTTATTCCAACCTCATATGAGAAAACAGAGGTCATAAACGCGGAATCAGGCGAAAAAGTAAGTGAGGAGAAGCCCTGGTGGGGGGCAATTGCTACTGAAAGCGAGTAGTTGGGATTATTTTTCCTGGTGCAGGGAAAAGATGCTTTGGCCTACTCCTCTTTTTTCATCAAGCTGCTTGTTTATGTGGCCAAGCAGCAGCTTTTTGATTTGCAGGAATTTTTCCCTGCCAACCTCACGGTTGCAAACAGCATGGCGCAGGGATTTTGCGTTGAAGCAGAAAATGGCATTGTCGCATCCTTCTTTATTGTGGCAAAAATAGCAGTCCGAGCAGGAGAAGGAGTCTGAAACCTCAAAGCAGCGGGTGAGGTTTGTCGAGTTGTAGCATTTTATGCAAAACTTTGAGGAAAAGATTATTGAGCAGCCAAATGTGTTTTCAGACTGGCGCGACCAGCCGCAATACGCGGCGTTTTTTGTGTGCACAGGCCACCAGCACTCAAGTGCGTTGACTGCATACCCATAGGCTGCGCAATCAACAACATTTATGTTTGTGCCTACCTGCGCCTCTGGCGTAAAATAGGATATTTTGTCAAGCTTGCCAGAAGCGTTTTCATAAGTTATTTTCTCAACTTCACACGCATCTATACTGCTTTCAGACAGTGCCAATGACTCATCAAGCTTTACAAATACATTGTTGCTTGCTGCAAAAATATTGTATTTGAGGGGCTCTGCATGGACCGCCTTGCCGCTTTTTGGTGAAGGGACTGCTATTAGTGGATTAACGTGGCGGTAGAGCCATTTTCTGTAATCCAGAAGAGGTTGCAGCCTTTTGCCAAAAAGAAGCTGCGTTGTGTCGGCAAACGCCGAATTGAGCTCGCTTATGGGCTGCGCCGGATTTTTTGAGTCAAGCATTGTTGTGCTGCTGTTTTTGCATTTGCGCGCAGGCTGCCTTGCAATGCCCGTGTTTTCAAGAAAGCCAATGATTCCAGGAATCCCTTTTTTTCGCTCAAGCTCTGTTCTTATCTGCTCAAGCAGTGAATCGCGAAGTTTGAAGTATTTGTCCTTTGAAAGCGCCACATTGCCAATCGAGTAGCTCCTGTTTCTAAGGTTAAAGCAGAAAAAACAGTGCGTGCAGTCCCCGGTTGTTGCGGTAAAATAGCAGTCCGAACAGTTGTAAATCACGTTTGCCTCAAAGCAGCGCGTGTTCTGGTATGTGTTGAAGTTCCTAATGCCAAATTTTGTCTCCCCAATGCCGTTTGAGCCAAACAGGCATTCTGCATAGCGGGCAACAGAGGAGTAGGCGACATACTTGCTGTCATAGATTTCAAGGGAGCTTTTGACATTGGTTGAATTGAAAATGCGGCTTGAGTC
>VGKX01000125.1 GCA_016866895.1 Candidatus Parvarchaeota archaeon | reverse complement strand
TCCTCAGAAAAAACTGAACAAGGCTCGCAATCAATGCCTCCCCTTCCCCCGTCAAATGTCCAGCGCCAGGGCTCAACAATCCAAATCCTGGACATAAAGCCGGAGCAGCTTCCTTCAGACATTCTTGAAATACCAATTAACACGGCTTCGGCAAAAGAGGAAATGCAAGGCTCGCCTTTGGATGCAATCACCCAAGCCCTATCAGGCAGTCAAAGCGCCGGCTCAAATGGCGCAAGTCCGGCAAGCCAGGGGCTTTCAGGCTCAAACCTTGTCTGGCTCATCGCGGCAGCCACGTTTGTCATTGCAATTATCAGCGCGGCTGCATTCGGGATTCTGCAGCTAACAAATTCACTGCGGCCCTTTGAAATTGACCCGCTTGAATACCACAGGATAATGTCAAACGAAACAAGGCTCGAGATACTCACTGAGCTGTCTGGCGCGGACAGGATTCCAACAGATTTGTCATCCAAGCTCAACAAAAGCAAGTCCACCATTTCCGAGCATCTTGACAAGCTTGTGGCTGCCGGGTTTGTTGAAAAGCGCGAGGAGGATGGAAAGAAATTCGTCTACTACAAGCTTACAAGCAAAGGCAAGTCGGCGCTTAGAAGGACAAGCTAGGCAAGACAGCCGCCTATGGCAAACTTTCCAGCCTTAGTGGCAAACTTTCCATCTTCATAATCCTTATTAAATTTATGTACATTAACTATTGGGTTCTATGCGCTGCAATGGATACATGCCTTTGGGAAAAAGCACAATACTCATTTTTCTATTATTTGCCGGAACGGCCTCATCCCAAGTGCTAAATGAATCAAGCCCAATCACCTCGCTTTTGGCAGTTGCGCAGGAGCTATCGATGCAAAACCAATACCTGCCTGCCACCCAATTCTATCAAAACATTCCAAACGATCCGTCTTTGTCAAAACTTCCTGGCATCATGCCATCTGCAAGCGGGATGATTGGGCCGGGGCAGATAGTGGAAAAGGAAGGTTACATTGTAGAACTTAACCAAGAGGCAATGGTGGCATATGAGCAAGGCCTTGTCAGGCAGGCAATAAAAAAGAAACCAACAAACCAGAAAACCAAGCCTTCTGCATACGAGCTTGCGCAAATAAAATCAAAGGCAGTCTCCTATTCGCGCGAGCTTGAACAGGCACAGCTGAAAACAGAAGCATCCATCTCAAAGCTGCTGAAAAAAAGCGTCAAGGCAAATCCGAAATCAAAATTCAAAGCTTCTTTCAATGGGATGGTATTGGACATAACCGCGCAGGAAGCCGAGGCATTGTCAAAATCAGGGCTTGTAAGAAAAGTCTATCCAAATAAGAAAGTAAAAGCCCTTTTGCGCGACTCTGTGCCGCTTACCGGCGCAAGCGCACTTTGGGGTCTAAATCCGCAAGGCCAAAGCTGCGCTGGCGACAGAAGCAAATGCCTCACTGGCAAGGGAATAAAAATAGCCGTAATTGACACCGGCGTTGATTACACGCACCCTGACCTTGGCAAGTGCAATAAGGCCCAAGTCATTTCCGGAACCTGCTCAAAGGTGTCTGGGTGGGACTTTGCAAATGATGACAATGATCCAATGGATGATAGGGGCCATGGCACCCATGTTGCGGCAAGCGCAGCCGGCAAGGGGGATATAAATTCAAACGGCCTGCAAGATACGGGCGAATTTTGGGGCGTGGCTCCGGATGCCCATATAGTCGCATACAAGGTTTTGGGTTCAGACGGAATTGGGAGTCGGGCAGGCGTCATCTCAGCAATTGAGAAAGCCACTGACCCAAACGGCGATGGTGACACCTCCGATCATGTTGATGTCATTTCAATGAGCCTTGGCGGCCCAGGCGATCCAGATGATCCTATCTCAATTGCAGTTGACAATGCAGTTGAAAGCGGCGTTGTTGCAATTATCGCCGCAGGCAACAGCGGCCCAGGCGGCGGGGATTCTGACTGCCGGACAGAGTCAAGCGGAAATGCAGGTTCAATCTGTTCGCCTGGCACGGCTAGAAAAGCAATTACAATAGGGGCTGGCAATAAAAATGGGCTTATTGCAGGCTTTAGCTCCAGAGGCCCTGTGCAGTTTGGGCCAAGCTCAATAGCCAAACCTGATTTGCTTGCCCCAGGCGTCAACATCTGCGCTGCCCAATGGAAAAACTGGCTTAATTTCCTGAAGTGCTTTGACTCGGCGCACATTTCAATTTCAGGGACTTCCATGGCAACACCGCATGTTGCAGGCGCTGTTGCCCTGCTAAAGCAGGCACGCCCTGATTTGAGCCCAGAATCAATAAAAACAATCCTAATGTTTGGCGCCAAGGATTTGGGCTATGACATGTATACGCAGGGTGCAGGGCTTATTGACCTGCAGAAGGCATTTGCATTATCCCAGGCCGCCCCCCTTCCAGAATTAACTGTTGAATCGGGGAGTGCAATAACATCAAAAACTGGCGGAATGTTTGAAGTCGAATTTAAGGCTAAAATCCTCAACATCGGTCTTGCCTCGGCTTCCAATGTCACCTATTCAATTTATCTCCCAAACAAAACTGTCATTGCAAGCGGTGAAATCGGAAGCATGCTTGCCGGTGAGCAAACCAACCTGACAGTATCGGCGCCTATCCAAGAACTCTATCAATATGCAATCCTAGAAGTTGACCCTGAAAACCAGATTGTTGAATATTTGGAAAAAAACAACAAGATTGAAATCCTGCTGCCATTTGTAAGGTTTGCCGGCTGGCCTGTTGAGTACAATTCAACCGTGTCCTCCATCCAGGCGGCCAAGCTTGAAGGAAATGGCAACTTGGAACTTCTGCTCTCGGGCACCTCAAATATCTATCCAGTGGATTCACAAGGAAGCATATTGCCCGGCTGGCCAAAGAAACAGCCTTTATTATCCTCCCTGCTTGCAGCCAAGCCAGGCAGCAACACACTCATGCCTGATATGCCAATTTTTGCATCCAAAAACCCTTCTCAGGGCTCCAAATACCTGGTTGGAATACGTAAAAAGGACGGTTCATACGCGCCAGGCTGGCCGGCCATATACAATTATCCAAACACTTTGTCGGTTGCAGATGTCGACTATGACGGTGAAAATGAAATTATCGCGCGTTCATTGAAGGTAATAAACATCCTAAAATACAATGGTACCCAAATGCCTGGCTGGCCAAAAAACATCAGCTTTGGCACAGACGACTACGGTTCTCCGCTCTCCTACCTGCCTCCAGCAGTTGCAGCTGATTTGGATGAAAATTTTTACGGAATGGAAATAGTATATTCCACATCCCAAGGCACTGTAAATGCAATCCACCTTGACGGTACAAACGTGCCGGGCTGGCCGCAGAAAATCAGTTACCTCATGATGTTTGGCCCATTTCGCAGAAACATTACAAGCAGTGCTGAAGGACACCCGGTGGCAGCTGATATTGACGGCGATGGGAAGCTGGAGGTGCTTGTCAGGACCGGGGTCGTTGTCCCAGATGAGTATCCTTATCTGAACTTTTCAAATTATGTTTTTGCCTGGCATCACAATGGCACTCAAGTTAAAGGCTGGCCTAAGGATCTCTATGAAGACGGCGTGTTTGGCGGCTCGCCACTATCTATAGGTGACATAGATTCAGGCCATCCCGGGCTTGAAGTCGTTGAAGGCACAGGCGGATATGGAAGCGGGAAACTCTATGTTTTCCATCATGACGGAACTGTTGCGCCAGGCTGGCCACAAAACATCTCGGTCATCAAAACGCCAGCCCTGGCTGATTTGGACGGGGACGGGAACCTTGAGATTGTGGC
>VGKX01000124.1 GCA_016866895.1 Candidatus Parvarchaeota archaeon | reverse complement strand
CACCTTCCAGGCGCCAACAGAAAGTACATCAAGGCTTGCCGGGCCTTCAAGCTTTCTTACAATGACGGGTGGCTGATTTATTATCAAAGCACTGCACTTCTCATACTCGTGGTTGTGGTCTGCAAAGTAAGCCCATACGCGCCTCTTGCTCCCATCATCGTTTGTCTTCCAGTCAACGTCTGTTGTTCCCGGCACGTACCAGTCTGACCAGCCGCCTGAGAACCACTGTATCCTGTACTTGAGGATTTCGGGGTGCGCTGAAACGTCAAGCCCCAAGTCCCCATATGAACTTCCGCCTAGCGGGCCCTCTGAAACAAGGCTTGTTGTGCCTGCACAAGCCCTTGCCTGACCGCTATTTGTGATGCTGATGTAGTTGCTTGCACCTGAGTACTTTGCGCCATTTGCCTCAAATGAAACTCTGACTTGCACTTTTTTGCCAACCATCGAGCTATCACCAAGTGTGAAATCAGCCCTCCCAAATCGTGAGTCGTCCGGGTTTACAAAAGTCTTATCCGCCTTGAAGCTTGACAAGACCGCCCCGCTTGAGTCAACAAATGAAATTGTCGGGTAAATGCTTGCATACTGCGTCAAGCCGTCTGTTCTCCAGCCAACTGTGTAGGCTTTGCCGACCTGCCAGTTTTCACCGCCGTTGGGGGCTATTATGCTAATTGTGCCGCTTGGGGGCACTCCAATTGGCTCAACATAGAACTTTTTGGCCATCTCATTGTTGGACGGGTTAGTGTCCTCGCCATCTGTGCTAAGCACAACTTTTGCAGTGTGCCAGCCAGGCAAGGCATAGACTCCATGCCCGGTTGTGACTACCTGCCCTGGCTCAAGTGGGTTGAATGCCCCCCTGCCCTGGCCAGCATCGTCTATATACAATATGTCGCTAAACTGGCTTGATGTCCTGCCGCCCATGTTCTTGTACATTTTCTCAAACTGGACAAGCCTCCTGCCGTCATTAACCTGCTGTGTCTGGATTGGCTTGAGTGAAATTACGGCAATGTCCGCCCCGCTTGTTGTTGTGTTGTTTGTTGGCTGCGGCGGCAGTGGCGGAACAGGCGGCATGTTTCCAAGCTTCAGCGAGCACTCGTCGCTGACTTTGACAAACACGCCCTTGCCCCGTGAAAGCTCGTCAGTCCTGTAGTAATCATTTGCCTTTGTGTCAAATGCGTAGGGGCCGGAAATAATACTGCAGCTGCCCTCTATTTCATTGATATTCTGGTTTGCGTTGAAAGGCAGGCCAATCTGGTTCCAGCCAGCCCCAAGCTTGTAGGTATCTGCTATTGCAATCATGTCGCCAAAGCTGAAAAACCTCAGCTCGCAGCTGTTTGTGCTGTAAACCCAATATCCCTCGCTCATTGTAGGCTTGCCAGTTGTCTCGTAGCTTTTTGTCGAGGGGTTGTAGTGGTAGTAAGGCCCAAGCAAGCTGCAGCTTGAGCTGTCCAGCCTGTCATAGCTTGGGGTTGGTGCGCTAATCAGGTTCCAGCCCGGGCGCAACTGAACCGGGTTGTAAATCCTTGCAATCTCCTTTATTGCAATATCACTTATTGTCTGCTCATTTAGTTGCGGTGCAACCACAGTTATTGAGCTTCCCTGCTGCTGCTGTGCATAGACCTGCACGCTTGAAAAGCCAAGTGCAAGTAGCGCAATCAAAATCACGAATTTGAAATTTATTTTTGCATGCCTTATTGCATCCATTTTCAATCACCTGTCTAAACCTGCGGATTTTTCGTATTTAAATAGGGAATTTTTTGTGCGGCTGGGGGCGAACGATACCAAAACGTTTAAAAGGAAAACAAGCTTTCCCGGCGTGAAAACACCCTGCCTGCCTGCAGCCGCCTGCTGCAATGAGGCAGAAAGCAGTCGTCCCAGTTTGCAAAGCATTTGAGCATTGCAAAGCAGGTGAAACGACCCAAAAATTGGAATCAGGCACCCAAAAAGCCAGCAACACAAAACTGACAACCAAACAGCCAGCAACACAAAACTGACAACCAAACAGCCAGCAACACAAAACTGACAACCAAAAAGCCAGCAACACGAAACACAAAACCGGCACATCAGCCGCCTTACTATATATTATATTAAACTGACCGGCCAATTTCTTTCCATGCAAAACATATTCAGGGAAGTTGCCGCGCGGGCTGATGCACAGTCGGGGGCAATTTTCAAAAACGAGTCTGCGCTCACTCCTGAATATTTGCCGGACGCCCTTGTCCACAGGCAAAGCTACATAACGGAACTGGCCTATGCGCTTAGGAACATCCCTGTTGGCAAAAAGCCTGAAAACCTTCTTCTTGTCGGCTCTTCTGGCACGGGCAAGACAAGCTGCAGCCGCCATGTGCTTCTCCAGCTTGCGCAGTACACTCAAAAAGCAGTCCCAATTTACGTCAACTGCTGGGAGTTTTCAACCCGCTTTTCAATACTCAATTTTGTTGCAACCAAGCTTGGGGAGATTCTTCCGCGCCGCGGGATTGCGGCCGATGAAATACTGGATAGGATAGGTCAAATCTGCAGGATGGAAAAGCGCGTTCCAGTGCTTGTGCTTGATGAAATAGACAGGCTTTTCGTGTCGCAAAAGGACGAGTGGAAGGTGCTTTACGACTTTGCACGCTCAGGCGAGCTTTTTGGCGTCAGCTTTGGCCTTATCGGAATCACAAACGACGCAAACCTCCTTTCTGGAGCAGACCAGAGGATTAACAGCTCTGTCGGGTTCAGGAAGCTTGCCTTCGAAAAATACACCCCGGCACAGCTTAAGGACATACTTTTTAGCAGGGCATCTGAGGCGTTTTTCCCAAACGCCCTTGACTTGGAAGTCGTTCCGGTGTGCGCCGCAATCGGTGCAAAGAACAACGGGGATGCGCGCGTGTCAATTGCGGCACTTTGGAAGGCAGGGCGCTTGGCAGAAAAAGAGGGGGTAAAAAAAGTTCAGGTAAGCCATGTCAAATCCGTGTCAGGCGAGGTGCTTGAGGAAATAAGAAACAGGGATATTGAGCTGCTTTCGGATAATGAAAAAATAATCATATCCAGTGTCAAGTCAAATGGCGGCAGGATAGAAAGCGGCCGGCTCTACAAAATTCTTTCAGAGAAAAAAATAGAGGAAAGAACCGCGCGAAACTACATTGAAAAACTTGTGGCAGGCGGTTTCCTCAATCTTCAGCACTTGCAACTTGCGCACGGTAGAACAAGGGAAATCGCACTGGCGTAAGATGCTTCTTACATATCTGGATTTTTCTTCAAGTGTTTGCAATGCAAGGCCAAGACCCAAAACAAGGCAACGCAGCCCTTTCATACAAGGAGTCTGAAAACTACGCAAAGCTGCTTCAAATCTACGGCCCGGGGCTTGAAGCGCAAATTGAAAAGACGGTTTCTGAACACTATAATCTGATTCCTAAAGCCACTGCAGTAAATCTTCTTGCCGCAATAAACGGGGTTTTAAGCAGGCAAAAAATTTCCATTTCGCAGCTCAATCGCGCACAGCGAAATTTTGATGTTGAAGGTATAGTAAGGCGCATATATCCAATCTACAACCCCCCAGGCGGCTCTGGCGCCAAGTCGGTGCGCATTGTAATGGGCGACTCCGATGGCAAAAACGAGGCAACATGCGTGCTTTGGGGCCAGCAGTCTGACAGGGTGCAAGGCGAGATTGGCATTGGCGACAAAATAGAGGTTCAAGGCGCCTACTACAGGCGCGGGGAGGTGCACGCGGGAGAAAACTCTGTCATAAGAATTGTTGAAAAAGTCCCGTGCACCAACGTAAAAAACCTCTCCTATGGTTTGCTTAACATAGAGGGG
>VGKX01000123.1 GCA_016866895.1 Candidatus Parvarchaeota archaeon | reverse complement strand
GACCTGAGGCTTCATGGCCCAAAAAGCAACATGACGCAGGAATTTGTGGAAAAAGCTGCAAAAACAAAACCTTATGCCATGCTATGCGAAGGCACCAGGATGGGAAGCGAACAGGAGCACAATTACACTGAAGTGGAAGTGGAAGCCAAGGTTGACGGCATCATAAAGGCGTCAAAAGGCATTGTTTTCGGCTATTTCTCAATGTCAAACATCGACAGGTTCATGTCCTTCTATCGGGCAACCCTGAAAAACAAGCGAAAACTTGTCATAGACACCAAGTTCGCCTTTGTGCTGGACAGCCTGAAAGAGAAGGTTCCTGACCTGCCCGACATAATGACTGACAACAATATCCATGTATATTTCAGGCTTTCAAAAAGCGGCACTTACGATGAGAAGGACTACTATCTTTACGAGCGTAAATTCATGCCGAAGATGATTACGTTTGATGAAGTTTCAAAGAACCAGAAGAAATTCATCATGCACATGAGCTTCAACAAGCTTATGGAGCTGATCTATATCCGGCCAAAGAATGCCGATTACATATACTCTTCGTCCGAGCACTTTCTTGAAGGAGAAGAAAACGAGGCTGAAAGGACGGTGCTTGAGAACTGGATGAAGCACTTTGGGGTGACTTTCCACAAGGCGCACTGCTCGGGCCATGCAAGCAAGGAGGATTTGGCAGACCTCATAAAGGCGATTAGCCCGAAGCTCCTAATCCCTATTCATACTGAGAAGGCTGAGGATTTCAAGAAGCTGCACATGAACGTGAGGATACCGGGAATTGGAAAGACGATGGAGATTTGAATCCTTAAATGAGTTGATTTGATAATATGCTAAAATTGAACTCTTCTAGGCTCTCACTTCAAACCACAAGCCCTTCAACCCACTTCCCCTAAACAATCAATTCCCTCAACCCGTCTTCCAATCTCGCTCTCGTCTCAAATCCCAATTTTCCTTAGCCCATGTTTCTAGCCCTATCCTCTTTCAAACAACAAGCTCTTTTAGCCCCTCTTCCAGTCTCACTCTCGCTTCAAACTCTAATCGCCCTCAATCCATCCTCAAGCTTCATCTTGGCCTCAAACCAATTCCTTCAATCCTTCCCCCAACTTTACCGTTGCCTCAAACCCAATCTCCCTTCTTGCCGCGCTCACTTCGGCCACGCTTTTTGCTATATCCCCTTTCTGGGTGGGGGCAAATTCAACCCCAAGTTTTTTTCCTGACACAAGCACCATTTTTTTTGCAAGCTCAAGTATGCTTGTCTCAATGCCAGTGCCGATGTTGTATGCCTTGCCGTATATTCCACTGCCATATGCCTTGCCGTATACTCCGCTGCCAGATGCTCCTTTCTCCGTAATTTTTTTCGTATTTTTTTGTTCAATGCACGCCAAAAAAGCATCAACAACATCGCTTATATGCACAAAGTCGCGAGTGTTTGAGCCATCGCCAAAAACAATCGGCGGCTTTCCATCCTTAATTTTCTGAGCAAATTTCGTTATCACGCCAGAATAAGGAGAAGCAGGGTCCTGGCCCACTCCATAGACATTGAAAAGCCTGAGCCTGACTGTCTTCAAGCCATGCTGCTCAAAATACTTGCCGCAAAGCTCGTCTGCCGCAAGCTTGGACATGCCATAAGGGGAAAGGGGCGACTTAGGGTGCTTTTCATCAACAGGCAAATATTTCGGGTGCCCGTAAATTGCTGCAGAGGAGGCATAGACAAACACGCCAACATCATTCTTTCTTGCAGCCTCAAGCATGTTCTTTGTTCCCAAATAATTAGTTTCCCAGTCAAGTGTTGGCTCCTGCAGGGATTTTTGCACACTTGTCTGGGCCGCAAGGTGAATTATCGCACTTGCGCCTTTTGTGCATTCAAGCATCCTGGCAGCATCCCTCACATCTGCCTTGATATGCTTGCAAAAAGCCAAATCACCGGCTTTTGGCTCCCTGATATCTATGTTTAATGGCGCCTGCCCTGTTGTCTCAAATAGTTTTTTGCACAGGTGAGCTCCTATAAAGCCGCTTGCCCCAGTCACAACAACTGCCATTGCATCCACCAAATTTTTCAGCCTGCACGACAAGTTTTTGGAATTCCATCAAGCTTTGCGCCCTATAGTTTTTTTTCAAATGCCAAGCGGCTTTGCAGGCCCAAGTAAAATCAGCGTTGCGGCAATCCCGACAATGATTTCAAGGCAAACTAGCACTGCCACAAGCCCCTTTTCGCTAATCCCGTTTGCAGATTTCATCACAAGCTGGCACAGGCCTCTAACTTTTCCCTCAACCGGGTAAAGCTTGCCGTTTTTCAGCTCGCCCCACCAGTTTTTTGACGGGAATCGATTATACGCTTTTATGAAAAAATCAATCACATAGGGCACAACAAGCATTGCGCCAAGCGTTTGAAAGCCGCCAACGATTACGGCAACCGCAAGCACGCAGCCAATGGAAAGCGTTCCAATGTCGCCCATGAAAATCTTTGCAGGATATTTGTTGTAGTACAAGAATGCCAGCAGGGCGCCAAGCATTGGCACTGTGAAAAAAAGCATTATTGTCACTCCTTTAATATATGCAATTACACTTGCAAAAAAGAAAACGGCAATCCCCATTCCTGCCTCAAGCCCGTTAAAGCCTGCAAGCATGTTTGTCAGGTTTGAGGCGACAGCTATGCCAATCGGTATCAAAATAAGTGGGTAAAGTATGCCAAAGTCAATTGCGCCAACAAATGGAATCGAAATTATCCTGCTTGAGTCAATGGTTGCTGCAACAAGGGGTATTGAGGCTGCAAGGGGCAAAAACGCCTTTGTGTGCTGGGCCATGTCAAACAGGTCGTCATAAACGCCTATAAGCGCAATAATCAGCGCTGTTGCAAGCCCCGCATAGACATAGGTTGACTCAAAGGGAAGCTGGAAAAGTATGTGCAGGGCAATACTTGTTATCACCCCGACAACAAATCCCATGACAATTGTTATGCCTCCCATTTCAGGTATCTCGATTTTATTTCCGGCTCCTTTGTTAATGTCAACGCCGGTTATCTTTGCCATCTCAAGCTTTCGTGCGACTTTTGGCACAGAGTACAAGGTAACAAGTACGCTTGCCACAAAGGAAACTGCAAATATCATTGTGCTATCCAATTTCAAACACCCTTACATCCCCAAACTCGCCAACAAGTCTTGCGCCTTGGATTTTTCCAAAAAACAGCTTGAAAAGATTTGTATTATGGCTTGTCACAGGCCAGACAATCAGATTCGACCCGTCCTGGTATGCCATTTTCGAATTGAGCACCAAAAGCTCAGAGTATGGTATTTGCGCAGCCGCCTGGCCATTCGGGCCGACAAGGACTGAATCCTGGACAAGAAACTTTCCTTCCTGCTCAATGGGCCTTACAAGCACAGTCCCGTCAAAGCCTGCAAAGTATGCAAGCGCCTGGCCCTGGGCATCTGTCGTGTTTCCTATGTACCTGTATGCCCTTGCCCTTACAGCCTGGCCGCCGCTTGCGGATATTTTTTCCGGGCTTGCAAAAAGCCTGCCGCTGACTATAACATATTTTACGCCGCTTTTTTCAAGCTGCCCTTCAGTCACGTTCTCGCTTAGAAAACTTGCAAGGGGCTGCGTGTCTTCAGCTATCCTGCCGCCTGCATAAAACTTTGCAAACCCGTTGTTCTCAATCAAGGCTATTTTCCCTTCCTTTCCTGCAACTGACTCAAGTGCCTGCTTGAAGTACTGGCTTGGCGCCTCAAAGTCAGCCTGCGGGTAAGCCTTCTGCGCGCCTTGCTTGTTGTATGCAAACTGAGCACTTGCGCTAATGGCAACAAATGCAATGACCATTATCCCAATAATCGCGGCTTTCCGTGGCTGCTCCTTGTAAACATATG
>VGKX01000122.1 GCA_016866895.1 Candidatus Parvarchaeota archaeon | reverse complement strand
GAATTCAAGGAAAAATTCGGCACCGACTTGCAAAACGCCATAAGCGAATACCATCTTGCAAAAGATGCCCTTGCGCAGCTTGCGGCAATACACGTGGAAAAAATGGACGTGCAAGAGGATTCAAAAATCCTCACTTCTTCAGCCGTCCGCTATTTCATGTCGCTTCACAATGCGGACGCACTTGAGCTTTCAAGCCTGGCAAAGGATGATGCGACTTTTGCAAGCGCAAAGCCCGAGCTTGTCTTTTTTGACAGAAGCGTCCTGAATGCAAACGGGGCGGCCATTCAGTTCCTAACTACAAAAGACGAGGATGGCAAAATATTCTTTGGGGCAGAGGTTTTCAACAAAGACTACGAAAACGGCGAATCGAAAGGAAGCGGGGGGGCTGCAGCTGATTTTGGCTCCTATGTCCAAAGCAAGTTTGGCTTGCTTGTAAAAGACGTGACTGTAAACAGTGACGGGAGCGTTGAGCTGACTTTCAGAAAACCTGCTTCTGCCACAACTTTTGAAACAGGCACTGGGCCAAACCAGACCATCCTCGGCTCTCAAACAACAGAGCAGTCCATTATATCCGCATTGAAGCTTGATGCCACAGACGCCAATGTCACTGCCTTTGTCTCAACGCACAAGGAAGGAATCCAGCTTGCCCTAAACGAGTTTGGCGACAAGGAGAAAATCACAGTTGATGATAAGGTTGTCACAAAGCAGGATGTGGCAAACAACCTCAAGCAAATGGCGGCAGATGGGACAACATATTCCAACTCCTCAGCTGCAGACATTAAAGAGACTCTGATGAAGGGGCCTGTCAGCTTTGAGAAAGACGGCCTGTAAACGCTTGTCTGGCTGGCTATCTGTTGCCTCAAAGTTCCAAATGGCTTTGCGTCTTCGGGTTTGCAAGCGGCTCCAAAAGCCCCTGTGGCTCCAGACGCCTCTCTTACTCTATTAACTTTCCTTCTTTTTTGTCGCTTTTTGTGCATTGTGACGGGAATTTATATCGTTTTGCAGGGCAATTAATCAACCTTAGGCTAAACAAGGCAGCACAAATTCAACCTTAGTTGTTACAATTCTTCATTAAAGCCAGAAACTAATTTCCTAGGTTTTCAAATGCCCAAATCCCTAATCCCAGTCAGTTTGGCTGAAGCACGCACATTTCCCGCAGCAGGCAAAAAACAGAGCGCGGGGCGCAAATTCAGCCCAAAATCGTTTTTCCTAAAAGCCCTGATATCCGTTATCTGCCTTCAATCCCCTGAAGCCCCTGCACTGGCTGCACTGAATAGTTTTGCTGACGGCGCCAATGCCAATTCTTATAAAGCTGGGAAGAGCAATAATGGCGCAAGTGGTGATGACATGTTTCTGTTCCAATCTGCCTTTGGGCAAGCAACCGACAACCAGAAAAAAAACGCCTATGCTGGGGTGCACAACCAGGAACTTGTCAAATCCTTTGACTCAATCATAACGAATTTTGAAACTGTAAGCAAAACCCTTCAAAATTATGCCGCCAAGGGCGAATATCTTAAAATCAAGCCGCTTATAGGCGGCACTGTGGGTGGCAAATTTGCCCCAGGCCCAATCCTCAATGAGATGGAGGCGGCAACCAAGACCATCAGCAAAATCAAGTCTTTTGACCTGACTGACAAGCAACAGGAGCAAATATCCAAGCTTGAGAATTTTCTTTCTGAAGCAAAAACTGCCTTTGCCCAAGGCTCAGACTTGCGCAAGAAAATAATGGATTTGGACACAAAGCTTGCGGACCTGGACACAAAGCTTGCAGAGCCAAAAAAATACAAAAAGGAGATTTCAAAACTGCAGCAGGAAGCTAAGGGCTTGCAGCAGAAGATTAAAAATTTGCTGGCACCCATTGCCGCAGACAAGTCAGAAGCCTTTGGGATAATTGAAAAAATCAAGAAAAAAGAATCGTCATTTTCCATCATTCCTCCAAAAAATGAGGAATTGCAGACAGGAGCTTATACCAAATCAGTTCTTGCTACTGTTGTCCAAGCAGGCAAAAGGGATGCACAATACGTTTTTGAAAATTTTGTTGACCTGCTTTTTGACCCTGCAAACCAACTTAAGCAGCAAAGCACCCAGGCCTACATTGACCGTGTGCTTACTGGAAAGTACATGTTCAAGTCATCAGAGAAAGACCAGGATAAACCTAAGATGCCTGCACTGGAAGCAGACAAACAAAACCAGCTTAAATATAGGGAAACTTTCCTTGGGGAGCTAAAAAGCCAGATTGAACTTCTAAAAACAAACTATGGCCCTGGCATGTCAGACCTTGCAAGCAATCTCGAGTCCATCTTGTCCGAAAACAACTACCTTAATGTCAGCAAATGCCTAACTTACATGAGAAATCAAATTACCGGTGTCAACAGGGCAGTTGCCTTGATTGAAAATTTTGAGAATGCGGCATCACTCAATGCCAGATACACTACAAGCTTCAATCAGACAATTCATGACCTTCTTCTCGAGATATCCAACAGCCAGCTTCTATCAAGGCAAATTTACTTCTCGCTCTATGGCGCATACAAACCAACTGCTTCTGGATATGAGCTAAAAAACAACCACAAGCTTGAGGAGACACTTGTGCTTCTTGCCGCCTCAAAGGCGTATCAGGAATCGGCAAGCTCAAGCGACTTTGCGTCTAAATTCCAATCCAACGCTTCGTATTACTATAACATTGTAAAAGGCGTTGTTGATGAGCAATACTCGCCGCTGAAAAACGCTGTTTCCGGGCTAGCGTCCCAAAACGACATGAATAAGTACGAGGATTTTGCCAAAAAGAGGACCTTGCTTCTCAATGCAGGCCAAATGACAACAATCTATCCATCCCAGATATCAAACGCCCTCTCGTCAATCCTCTCAAAGCTTGACATCTCCTCTCAATATGCCTTGCTGGAGTTCACCATTCCCTCCATGGAAAAGCGCGGCATATTGCAGGAATCTTATCTAAAGGCCATTGATGATAATCTTGCAACCATAAACAAGGGTGCAACCCGCGAGTTTTTTGCCTTTGCGCTTCCAAGCCTTGTTGGCGCCTCGCTTGGCCTTTCTTCTTCAGACTTTGAAAACCTGGTTGTAATGTGCGGAGTGCTTGACGGGCCGGAAACCCAAAACACATACCAGAATTATTTCTCAAGGATGTTCTACGAGACCTTCATTCCAAATGCCGTTGGCAGGGCATCTGGCAGGTTTTCCTCCAATCTTGTTGACCAGGCAAAGCGCACCATGGACGAGACAGACCACTCAATACTAAGCGAGGCTGAAAGGCTTAGGCGCCAGTTTAACATTACCCCGTCCATAGGTTTTGCAAGCGTGCGAAATCTTTACACATTTGTCTCTCCTCTTCCAAACAGCTATGATGCGGCACTTGGAATTCTCGGGCACAGGGACAAGGCCATCCCAAGAATCAACGAGCCTGCTATTCCGACTCTTAGGGGGATGGCTTCAGTAGGGCTTTTAGATGCAATCAGCCAGGCTTCAAGGGATGCGACAATTCGTGTTTATGATGATGATCCATTCAGGCGCGGGCAGGCAAGCCTACAAAGCGAGCGCAGAAAGGCAGAGTCTGGCGACGTAAGCGACATACGCGTAGGAAAATATGAAAGCAGGGGCAAGGTCTCAGGCATGGTTTCAGCAGTCAGTGCCTCCTTCTCACCAGGTTATCAGTTGCAAGAGATAAGTGTCAAGGGCCAAAAAATCCAAAACCCGCTTTTGTCACAGATGGGAATCAACTACATTTATCTTTACGACAAGGCTGAAACAAATGACCAGTGGACAAAACTCCAACTTGGGACAGCCATGGGTGAGGACGGGGAAATGGTCCTCTACTTTGAGCGGGACAGAAAATCGCTTTTGCAAGGCGACAACCCGGAAAA
>VGKX01000121.1 GCA_016866895.1 Candidatus Parvarchaeota archaeon | reverse complement strand
GCAAAAAGCGCCTCCAGGCTGGTTGGGGGCAGGCTGGAGAGCTTGTAATCAGGATGGAACCTGCTAAAATGGAGCGGTATGTCTTTTGAGATGCATGCCAAATGCCTGCACAACTGCCTCAAGTCCTCTTCGGAATCATTTAAAGTCGGTATCACAAGTGCAATTACCTCAAGTGCGATTTTGCCACGAAGCCTGTTCACCCTTTTGATGTTCTCCAAGACGGGGTTTAGCCTTCCCCCGCAAACTTTTTGGTATTTTTCTTCATTGATAAATTTGAGGTCAATTCTGATTCCCTGCAAAAGATTTTCCTTTGCAACAAGATCGAGCATTTGTTTTGTAAAATAACCGTTTGAAACAAACAGGTGGAAATATTTTTCCCGTCCTGGCAGTCTGGCCTTCCTGCTTTCAAGTATCGTATCCCTTGCATACTCAAAGAATATGGTCGGTTCGCTATATGTGTATGCAAAGCCCTCAACATCGCTTGCTATTGCCGCATCAACAATTTGCCTCGGGGAAGTTGTTGGGATGTCAAGCGCTCCTGCCCCTCCGATTTTTACGCCTTGGGACAAGTCCCAGTTCTGGCAATTCAGGCACCTGAAGTTGCAGCCAGGCGTTCCAAAAGAAAGCACCCTTGTTCCGGGCTTGAAATGGAAAAATGGCTTTTTTTCAATCGGGTCTATGGCAAGCCCTGCTGCCTTGCCCCAGTTAAGGCAATACAGTTTTCCGCCAATGTTTTTTCTGACAAGGCACTTTCCAGCTTCTCCATCCTTGATGTGGCACAAATGGCTGCACAGCTGGCAGACAATATCTTTTGCCGCTTGACCAGATTTGCCATTAATCTTGCCTTCAATCTGGCCGTAAAGCAATGCTTCGTGCATTCCACTTTGAGCCTCTAGTCCAATCCTTTTGTTTGCCTTTTCCATTGCCTCAAAGCAAGTTATATGCTTTTTGCAATATTAAGGTGTCGGCTTCCATCGCGGGGCTTTCACACACTGCAACTCCTGCCACGCCGTATTCCTTGAGCACCTTGAGCAGGCCATGGTAATTGAAATCTGCCTGCGAAAAAGGGATGTGGGACCTCTCCCCCTTTTCCGTATACTCCACGCCCTGTATGTGCATGTGCATGTTTTTCAGCGCCAGCTTGCCCAGGTTTTTCTCAAGCAGGTCAAGTGTTGAGGCAAACTGAGGTTCTGTGTTGAATCGTCCTCCGGTGCGGGCATGAAGGTGCGAGTAGTCAATGCATGGCAATACATTATCAAAAGAGCCGCAAATGCCAATTATTTCCTCAAGAGTTCCCCACTGCGTGCCTTTGCCTGTTGTTTCAGGACGTATCCATATCTTGCCTGCCTTGAACGCGCCTTGCTGCTCAAGGGAGCTGTTAACCTGTTCTATCCCCTTTATAACCATCCTGGTTGCCTCAAGAGGGCTTGACTTGAGGTAATATGCTGCATGGAAAGTAAGGCTGTATCCCCCGCACTGCGTCAAGATGCTCCCGGCCTGGACAATCCTCGCGATGCTTGCATGGAACTTTTGCTTTTCAACTGCATTCAGATTGATGAAATATGAGCCATGGCAAGTAAGTGTGATTCCTGCCTCCTGTGCAGCCTGCCTAACCTGCGGTGCAAGCTGTGCGGTTACATTCACGGACTGGACAAACTCAAGCTCCATTGCCCCAAGTCCAAGTTCCCTGACTCTTTTTATCCCATTAATCGTGTTCCTGTTTGGAGTGCTAAGTGGAATGCCAGCTGTTGCAAAAATAAGTTTATCCATACAAGTCCCCTTTACCCTAATCGGAAGCAATTTAGTGCGTCCAATCGAGGCTTGTCCTGCTTTTATCCCCCTTCACATACTTGTATGCCTGAATGCCTGCCTTTGCCCCCTCCCCGGCTGAAATAACCGTCTGCTTGAACGGGATGTTTGTCGCATCCCCAGCTGCAAACAGCCCCGGGACGCCAGTCTCGCAGCACCCGTTAACCTCAATTTCCTTGTATTCGTTGAGCCTGACAAGGTGCGCGCAAAAATCGTTTTTCACTTCAAGTCCTATGTTTTCAAACATGAAATCCACTTCCAACGTCTCTTTTGCCCCACTTGCAACGTCGCGTATAATTATCTCCCTTAGCCACTTCTCATCCCCTTTGGCATCATCAACAACTTTATTTGTAAGCAGCCTGACATTTGGCAGTATCTTTATTTTCTCAAGTAGCGTTTCCTCTCCCCTGAACTTTTCAGAGCGATTGACAACATATACAAGTTTTCCTGTTTGCGCACATTCTATTGCGGTTCCAAATGCCGAATTCCCCCCTCCAATTACTGCAACCGTTTTCCCTTTGTAAAGTTCAGGATTGTGAATCACGTTAGGATAAACTCCCTTGCCTATGTATTTTTCTTCCCCCTGCACTCCAAGCATCCGCGGGGATTTTCCATACGCCAGAATCAGTGCTTTGGCAAAATGCCTGCCCCCGTTTGAAAGTGTTGCTTCGAATCCTCCTTTGGACTTTTCGATTTTGGAAACCTTTCCATCTATTGCTTCAACCCCGCACGAAAGCGCCTGCTTTCTCATCCTTCCCATAAGCTCGCCTCCGCCTATGGATTCAAAGCCGGGATAGTTGTTTATCACTGCTGGTATTGCGGTCTGGCCCCCGTACTCAAATGAGACTACGGCAGTTGACAGCTTCCTTCTTGATGTAAACATCGCAGCAGTAAGCCCCGCAACCCCCCCGCCTATGACCAAAACATCGTATGTTGCCATTAAACCAACTTTTTCAGCGTCAATCCAAGCACTTAAGTATCCCAGCATTTAGCGGCTGCAGCACCCGTCATGCTTTTTCATGGTGAACGTTTCTGTGCCCGCAGCATTTTTTTTGTAGTCAATTTGAATGCCCTTCACAATGTCATGAAGCCTGCTCTCAAAAAACAGGTCAAGCCCCCCGTACCCGTAAATTTTTACAACCTCGTCTTCCTTTCCGGCTTTTTTTTCAAAATCCAGCTCGTAGTCGTATTGGCCCAAGTCGTTTTTCATGGCAGTCAGCCGTATCCCCCAGCCAACTTTTCCCTCTTTTTCCATATACTCCTTGAGCTTTTCAATTGCTGCAGGGCTCATTTCAACTACCTTACCCTGGTCATCTGAGCTGCAGCCGCATCCATCTTCCTTTTTGCCATTTGTTTTCTTGCGCTCCTTGTTTTCCTTTACTTCCATTTCTATTGCCTTGTTGATGTCGCATATCAGCCTCTCCACAGTCTGCTCGTCCATGCCGTGGCTTGCAGCCCCCTGGCCTATTGTTTCAAAGGCCGACACCCCGCATCCGATGCAGTGCAGGCCATAAGATAGCATGACTTCCAAGGGTTTTATGTAATTAGACGCAATTTCGCCTATTGGGGTGTCTGCGGTCACGTAGCTTTTCACGCTTCCGTTTTTTTTCTTTGTTTTGCTGCTTGCCATTTTGCCACAACTCCCCTGTCTTTGATGCACTGTTTCATCCTGCAAGATTTTTAATAAGGATTACATCGAAGCGTTAAACCAAACATTCAATTCGAATAATATGCCTCAAAGCTTCCTTACTAATTTGAACTGGAATCCTCTTAACCCAAAATTCCGGTATACTCTAAGCGCTTTTTTGTTTTTTACATGGCATGTCAGCCCAAACCAATCCAGCCTTTTCTTTTGCGCCCACTTTTTAGCAAAGCCAAGAAGACGAGTGCCAACACCCTTTCCTCTGAATCCTTGCCTTACAAATATCTCATCCACATATCCTTCTTTATTGTACACAAATATGGGGGGTAGCATATTAAGGCGGACCATTATGTGCCCCACCATATACTGTCCTTTGGTTGCAACAAATATCGCAGCTTTGCTTGTGCTCATCTGCTTTTTCAGGTATCTTCTGTAAAGATTTGTG
>VGKX01000120.1 GCA_016866895.1 Candidatus Parvarchaeota archaeon | reverse complement strand
GAAAAATTTTCCCGGCATTTTTTGCAGGAATTTTTACAATTGGCTACAAAAATGAAAACCTTTAAATACAAGATTTATTCAAAATGCTAACAAGTTTTCGTTTGTCATTGGATTTTTTCCAATCCGACGAAAGAGTGGAAAAAGAAGGACGGTAAAAAACAGGAAAACAAACTAACAACCTTAATGTTGGGAGGAAAAGAAACAAATGTTCGGACCGCACTTGACATTGGACTTATACGGGTGCAGCAAGAAAAAGCTGAAGGATGTAAATTTTGTTTATAGTTTTTTGGACGAGTTGCCGGGGCAGGTCGGCATGACAAAAATAATGCCGCCTTATGCGTTTTCGTATAATGGCGTAAAGCCCGAGGACTGGGGGGTCTCAGGGATAGTGCTCATAGCCGAGTCGCACATTTCAGTCCACACGTTTGTGGAAAAGGAATATGCCTCAATTGACATTTTCTCCTGCAAGGACTTTGACGTCGAGAAGGCGGAGAAGGCCATTGTCTCCAAGTTTGAGGCAAAGGCATACGAGAAAAACTTCATGATGCGCGGCAGGCACTTCCCAAAAGAAATGATGAGGGTCAACCAGCTTCTTGAAATGGGCAGGGAAGCGCAAGCAGTCAAGGAGACATCAAAACAGTAGAGGCGCATTACCTCTCTGTTTTTTCTTTTTTATTCTCTTTCTTCCTTAGGCATACCCTCACCTTTTTTAGCTTTAAGGGGGCAACACCTTCTACTGACACGATGCTGTCTTAAGGTGAAAATACATGCGAATGGTTTTGCTCCATAGCGACTTTATAGAATTTGAAGCTGTTTCAAAGGCAATAAAAACCGCCCCTGAGGCTGCAAAGGGCAAAGAGCGCATTGAGGAGTGCCTGGTCGCCCTGATGGCAATCGAAAAAGATGATATTGACACGCAGGCAATATCGCAAAACGCGGTCGCAGAAATAGTCAAGCACGCACAAATGGTTAAAGCCAGAAGGCTTGTTCTCTATCCTTGGGTCCACCTCACGCAGGAGCCCTCCTCCCTCGATGTTGCGCAAAAAACTCTGGCTGCCGTAAGTAAGGAGGCAAATAAGCTTGTTGCCGAGGGCTTTGAAATCCACGAAGCGCCCTTTGGCTGGTACAAGTCCTTCAACGTCAAGTGCAAAGGGCACCCTCTTGCGGAGCTTTCAAGGCACATAGGCGGGGCAAGAAAGGAGGAGGCAAGGACCGGCAAGGAAAAGATGTTTGCAAAGTACTGCATTGGGCAAAAATCCCCGGCAGAATCGGATGCCCTTGTGGTTGCAAGAAACACCGCTTCGCTAGTTGCCCTCCTTGCAGTTAAAAGCCTTTATCCAAAGGCATTCTTTGGGCTTGCAAAATCGGACAAGGATGGGTTTTCCTGCGACGTTGAGGTTGGCAGGGCACTGACTCCCTCTGACCTGCAGGCAGTTGCAAGGGAGATGGCAAATGCCGCAGGCTCCAAGCTTCCAATCAAGCTTGGGCCAATTGGCAGGCAGCAGGCTCTTGATGCGTTCAAGGCTTCGGGCCAAAAATTCTACCTTGAAGCAGCCGCTGAAATAGAGTCAGAAGTAATAATGGTTGCCCAGGCCAATGGCCACATGTTCCTTTTGCCAGGCCCATTTGCTCCTGATACTTCGGGCTGCGGCCAGTTTGCACTGCGTGAAGTCGGCGGCGCATACTGGAGAAACGACTCGGGGCAAAAGCAGCTCCAGCGCATCAGCGGGACTTCGTATGAAAAAAGGGAGCAGCTGGACGCTTACCTGAAACTAATGCAGGAGGCAGAAGCCCGCGACCACAAGAAACTTGGCCGGGAGCTTGAGCTTTACATGCAATCGGATTTGGTTGGAAAAGGGCTTCCAATCTGGCTTCCAAACGGCGAGACAATCAGGCAGGAAGTGGAAAACCTGGCCATTGAAACAGAGCGAAAATACGGCTACGTGAGGGTCAAAACCCCGAATCTTGCCAAAAAGGAGCTCTATGTAATGTCAGGCCACATCCCATATTACCAGGAAAGCATGTATCCTGAGATGAAGCTTGATGACGGTTCATACTTTCTTAAGGCCATGAACTGCCCGCACCACCACCTTGTGTACAGGCACAGGCCGCGAAGCTACAGGGAGCTGCCGCTTCGCATTGCCGAATACGGCACGTGCTACAGAAACGAGCTTTCGGGGACGCTTTCCGGCCTGCTGCGTGTGCGCATGCTTTCAATGAACGATGCCCACATGTACTGCTCAAGGGGCCAGATTGAGCAGGAATTTGAAAGCGTGGTGAAAATGGTAGTCGACTATTACAGGATTTTTGGACTCAAGGACTATCACTTCAGGCTTTCCCTCCACGACCCGGCAAACAAGGAAAAGTACATAGACGAGCCTGAAAACTGGAAGTTTGCCGAGGGGGTTCTTAGGGGCATCCTCCAGAAGCTGCATGTCAACTTTGTGGAGGCAGTCGGCGAGGCTGCGTTTTACGGGCCGAAGGTTGACATACAATACAAGGCAGTGACAGGGCGGGAGGAGACAATGTCAACAATACAGCTTGACTTTGCGGCAAAGACAAAGTTCGGCCTTTCCTATGTAGATACTGAAGGCAAGGAAAACAGGGAAGTCTACGTTATCCATCGCGCCCCGCTTTCAACGCACGAGCGCTTCATTGCATTTTTGATTGAGCACTACGCAGGCTCGTTCCCTGTCTGGCTCTCTCCGGTACAGGTGGCAGTTGTGCCGCTCTCAGTCGACCAAAACGAGGCTGCACAGGGGCTTGCAAAAAGGATGCTTGATTCCGGAATCAGGGCAAAGGCTGACTTGAGGCAGGAAAAGATGGAGTCAAAAATCAAGGACGCTTATGCGCAAAAAGTCCCAAACATAATAGTGCTTGGCAAGCAGGAAATTGATGCCGGCACAGTTTCAGTGCGAAAGCGCGGAAATGTACAGCTTAGGGATATTCAGCAGGATAAATTTATTTCTGGTCTGCTTGAGGAAATAAAGCTGAGAAAGTAGGAAAAAATTAGCACATGCCTTTATTGGCCATGCATTTCTTGGCTCTAATCCGCCGCCCTTGCCATCTGCTCAAGAAGCTTCTTTGGGTCCTTTGCCTTTACGTATGCAGATGCAACCAGAACGCCTGCCGCCCCAAGTTCTATTGCCTTTTCAACGTCTTTGTCACTTGAAATCCCGGCCCCGCATATGACTGGCGACTTTGAAACCTTTGCAACTGCGTCAACCGCCCCGCTTACAACTTCCGGTCTTGCGCTTGAAACCGATATTCCGCTTCCAATCAGCTCAGGCGGCTCTATTGCGATATATGTTGGATTGAGCTTTGCAAGCAATACCGACTCTTCCACGTCTTTTGCGCAAAGCATGCCTTCCATGTCAGTTTCTTTCAGCCTTGAAATCGTGGCTGCTATGGTTTGTGCTGGCATGCGATGCTCCGAATGGTTGACCAAGCTCCCCAGACAGCCGGCAGCTTTTGCAGCCTCGCAGGCAAGCCAGCCGGTGAACGCGCCCTGCTTCACAAAATCCACATGCTGCGCAAATATGTCCTTGTGGATTTTTGCCGCCTGTGCTAAATCGACTGCCTGCGACGCTACAATTATGCGCACCCCGGTCTGGCCTGCGACATCATGCGCTATTTGCACAAGCTCAAGCCCTCTTTTTCCAAGGGATTCTGGGTAAGCTTTCAAGTTCAAGGCAATAAGTGGCTTCATGTGCGCTGCACCTCTGCTTAGTTCAATGCCCCTCAATCTTATTAAATAATTCCGTGGGAGAGGGAGTCTTTAGGTTTCAAGTGAAGTGAAAGAAAAAACATTAGAAAAATCGGCAGGGGGTTTGACCCTTGGTTTCAGGGGGGTGGATGCAGCCTCGGATCTGTGTTTAGGAAGGTGGGCGAATCCT
>VGKX01000119.1 GCA_016866895.1 Candidatus Parvarchaeota archaeon | reverse complement strand
TTATATGCACAGGTGCATGAGGTGCGGAAAGGCACTTGAAAAAATAGGCGAGATAGAGAGGGGCTGCCCGTGCGGCTCAAAAGTTTTTCTTTACACAAGGAAAAAAGAGGAAAGCGGTGGCGAAAATCACTTGCCTGAACAGGCTTTCGGGCAGCAAGCAGTTGAAAGCAGCGCGGATGTGCTGACGCAGAGGGACATGGACGTCCTTGAGGCAAGCCTGCCAAAACAGGCCCTTGAAAGCATGGGAAAGATAGAAAAACAAATCAGCGTGCAGATGGAGGAAAACAGGCTGAAAAACCCCGTCATGCTTGAGCTTGAAAACATACAGATGCTTGAAAAGGGCGTTTTCAACATTGACTTGAAATCCCTTCTCAACGACCCTGTTGTGCTCAAGGACACAAACGGAGTTTATTACATAAGGCTTGGGTGATAAAGCCAGCCCAATTTTCCAAATTTATTTTTCAAAGTTCAGATGTCAAGGAGGACCTGAAGCCTCCATGCGCCCCTTGATTTGTGCTGCACTTCAAGGTTCCCAAACGTGACTGCCTTGATGTGGTCGCGCGGCGTGCCTTTTCCAAGAAACAAAGTTCCGCGCAGGGCCAGGCTCTTTTCATCGAACTGGGAAACCTTGAAATCATATGGGACTAGCTCGTGCGCATCAATGGCGGAGACTATTTTTGAGAGAACAAACACGACAAGCTCGTCGCGCGATTTTGCGCCAGTTTCCAATATTTCTATTTCCTCCCCGGGCTTTTGCGCCTTTCCAACAACGTCAAAAATTGCCTGCGCGGCTGATTCAAGGGCGCCGGAAAATGAAGTTCCAAAAGCCTCGAACATTATATCCGCAGTATGGGGAAGAAAGAGAAAATCGTGTTTTTTTGGCATTGGCACACACTTGCATTATTGGGCTTCCCAGATTTTTCAAAACAGCTAAATTTGATTGAATGCCTAGAGGGGATATAGTGGAAACTTGCTTGTAAGTGCCACTACCTCTTGCCTGACTTTTTCCTTGACCGATGCGTCGGTGTGGTTTGAAATGACTTTTGCAATCAGCCGCCCAACCTCTTTCATCTCAGACTCCTTCATGCCCCGCGTCGTTATTGCCGGAGTCCCAAGCCTGATGCCGGACGGGTCAAACGGCGAGCGGGTGTCATATGGCACCTGGTTTTTGTTGCATGTGATTAGCGCCTCGTCCAAGGCCGCTTCGGCATCCTTGCCCGGAATTCCCTTTGAGGAAAAAACGTCAACCAGGACAAGGTGGTTGTCAGTCCCGCCTGTTATCACCTTGAGGCCCTGCGCCATGAGTTCATCTGCAAGCGCCTTGGCGTTTTTTACAATCTGGGCGGCATAATGGGCAAATTCCGGAGTCATTGCCTCTTTGAATGCAACTGCGTTTGCGGCAGTGGTGTGGTTGTGCGGCCCGCCTTGCATGCCAGGGAAAACTGCCTTGTCAACCTGGACCGCGTATTTCTCCTTGCACATAATCATTGCCCCGCGCACTCCGCGAAGCGTCTTGTGCGTTGTGGTAGTCACTATGTCAGTGAAAGGGAATGGCGATGGGTGCACCTTGCCAATCACAAGGCCCGAGATGTGCGATATGTCGGCCATTGAGACTGCGCCTGCTTCAGAAGCTATCTCTGCAAAGGCCTTGAAGTCTACGGTGCGAGGGTATGCAGTAAAGCCTGAAACAATAAGCTTTGGCTTTTCGGCAAGTGCCTGCTTTTTTATTTTGTCATAGTCAAGCAGATGCGTCTTTTCGTCAACAAGATAGTGGACAATGTTGTATGCCTTGCCTGAAAAATTAACCTTGTGGCCGTGGGTCAGGTGCCCCCCATGGGCAAGGGACAGGCCCATGACCTTGTCGCCAAAGTTCAGCACCGAGGAGTATGCCTCAAGGTTTGCAGGCGAGCCGGAATAGGGCTGGACATTGACGTGTTCAGCCCCAAAAAGCTGCTTTGCCCGCTCAATTGCAATTGTCTCGACAACATCTATGTATTTGTTGCCCCCATAATATCTCTTTCCCGCATAACCTTCCGAGTACTTGTTAGTAAGTGTTGAGCCAAGCGCCTCCATGACAGCCGGACTTACGTAATTTTCAGACGGGATTAGCTCCAGCCCGTCGTTTTGCCTGGTTGTTTCGTTCCTGATTGCCTGGAATATTTCGGAATCGAAGCTTTCAAGGCTGCCTGAAAGAAAACCCATTTGAACACCCCAAAGAAATTTTCAGGCATGAAGCGATTACTCCAGCAAGGACAGTAGGACTAGGAATTAAGCTTCAACCCACGAAACGACTTTATGGGAATTGATAAGTTTAAATAAGTATTGAGGTCAAGTCATATTGCGATAATGCAAATGGATAATGGAAATCAGGGCACATAACAAAGTTGCGTAAGGCAGGCGCGGTTTTTATGGCGTGCAGGATACTTGGGGGTATTGAGCCATCAAATGCCATCAAAGCCAGCGTTGCCGCAAAAGTGGCTGCAATGGCGCAAAAGCCTCACTTGGCAGTCATTCAGGTCGGGGCTGTTGAGGCATCATCCATCTACATTGCAAGAAAACAGGAGGCGTGTGCCAGGGTTGGAATCAAATCCACACTCGAGCGGATGCCTGAGAACACGACAACACAGCAACTATTGAAGGCAATTGAAAGGCTGAACCTTGACAAAGGCGTGACTGGCATACTGGTGCAGTTGCCGCTTCCAAAGCAAATAGACGAGGACTGCATAATCAACTCAATTGACCCAAAAAAGGACGTTGACGGATTCCATCCGCTAAATGCAGGGGGGTTTTACCTTGGCAGGGGCGGCTATTTGCGGCCTGCGACCCCAAGCGGCGTGATGAAGCTTCTTGCGCACTATGGGATAGACGTGGAGGGGAAAAACGCAGTAGTTGTCGGCAGAAGCAACATTGTCGGAAAGCCGCTTACCCTGATGCTTCTTGAAAAGCATGCAACAGTCACAATAGTGCACAGCAGGTCAAAAGGAATTGAAAAAATAACAAAAAAAGCCGACATTGTTGCAGTCGCAATCGGCAAGCCCGGGTTTTTGAAGGCGGGCATGGTGAAAAAGGGCGCAGTCATAGTGGACATAGGGATTACTAGAGTCGAAGGCAAGGTGCACGGGGACGCTGACTTTGAAGGCCTAAAAGAGGTTGTTTCTGCCATCACACCGGTCCCGGGTGGCATAGGGCCAATGACAATAGCTTGCCTTCTTGAAAACGTGCTTGCAGCGCACGGGCTGCAAAACCCGGACATGTGAAGGCGGGCATGACTCTGAGAAATTTTTGGTGTGGCAATGGGTTATGCGTCTGCGCTCAAATCACTTTTGTCCCTCAAAAAGCATGGCTACAAATTCGGGCTAAAGCGCATGAGGGCGCTTTGCAGGCTTCTTGGGAACCCGCAGGAAAAGTACAGGGTAGTCCATGTAGCAGGAACAAACGGCAAGGGCTCGACAACGGTGTTTTGCGCAAACATGCTCCAGTGCGCAGGCTTTAAAGTTGGATGCTTCACTTCTCCGTTCCTGGATTATTTTGAGGAGCAGATAAAAGTCAACGGAAAGGCAATTACAAAACCCGAGCTTGCACAGTGCATTTACAAAGTGCTGCCGCTTGCAAAGAAACTAAAATGCAGCTTTTTTGAGGCACACACGGCATGCGCACTTCTTTATTTTGCATCAAGGAAAATTGACGCTGCTGTTGTAGAAGTCGGGCTTGGCGGCAGGCTTGACGCAACCAACGTAGTGAAGGCCGATGTTGCCGTTATCACGCAGATAGGGCTTGAGCACACGGATTTGCTCGGGGACACTCTAGGCAAGATTGCAAGGGAAAAGGCGGGGATAATAAAAAACGGCTCGCTTGTGATTACTGGGGTGAAGAATGCCCAGGCGCTTGCTCAGATTAAAAAGG
>VGKX01000118.1 GCA_016866895.1 Candidatus Parvarchaeota archaeon | reverse complement strand
AAAGCGTGGTTGCTAATTGATGCTAATTATTAAACTCTTTTTGGGTAATCATAAACGGCTGTGACGATACCGTCCCAGGATGAAGGCCTTAAAACCCTTGTGATTGACGGAGTAGCTTCTGAGCCAACATTGTAGATTAACCGGCTTCATCCAATATGCCCTCGGCTTTTTTTGTTTCTCTCCATCGGCGGCATGTTTAAATATTCCCCCGGCGCATAAAAATGTCTAGTGAAAAGCGAATTTTCTTTATATACTGGAATCTGGCGGCAGATTCATTAGGTTGGTTGTTTGTCTAGCAAAACATCAATGAATAAAGGGGTTTCAAGCGAAAGCCCGCAAGTGCCGCAAAGACAGGCAATGTCTGACGAAGAATACCTGAATTCTGAGTTCTCATCCTTCGCACCTGCAAACACGCAGGCCAGTCAAGACAAGGGCTCTGAAAGGCTCTCCCTAATCCATGCGGAAAACCTAACAGTAAAATATGAGAACAGGTTCGCGCTTGATGCGGTGAGTTTTGACATTTTTGAAGGAGAGGTTTTCGCGCTATTGGGCTCAAACGGGGCTGGCAAAAGCACAATCCTTTCATGCATATCAAGAATCAAGAGAAACTACGATGGAAGCCTGCTTGTCTTGGGCAAGGAGGCAAAACACAGCAGGAATGCAGTGCTCTCCACGGTTGCCCTTGTGCAGCAAGAGTACAGTTTTTTCCGCGATTTTACTGTATTTGAGAACCTTAGGTTTGCCTGCAACTCGTTCAACATTGCAAATAAGGAAACAAATGCAAGAATCCAATTCCTGCTTGAGGAGTACAAGCTTGAAAAATTCAGGGACATCAAGGCCAAGAACCTGTCAGGCGGCTACAAGAGGCTTCTCAATATTGCAATGTCAGTTGTCAAGGACCCTAAAATCATCCTCCTTGACGAGCCTACGGCGGGCCTTGACATTGAAATGCGCGAACTTATCAACAAGATAATCAAGAAATTCAAGAGGAATGGAATAACAGTGGTCCTCACAACCCACTATCTTGAGGATGTGGAGCAGGTAAGCGACAGGGTCGCTTTGCTGTCTCTTGGAAAGCTCGTTGCCATCGGGCCTATAGGGGAGCTTATTGCCCAAAAAGGAGGCCCTTATCTTGTAGTGCTATCAGACATCGGATGCCCCATGGAATCCCTGGAGGAAAGGATGGGCAAGCTGAAACACTTTGACAAGATAGTGGCACTTGAGGACAGATTCTACCTTGTTGCGCCGCAAAAGAACATAGGCATGTGCATGAAAGAGCTTTCAGGGGTCTTTGCAGCCGCCGGCACAAAAATAGGCAAAATAGAAATCCACGAGCCGTCATTAAACAAGGTGTTTCTTGGGATTGTGGGCCATCACAAGTAAGTGGCATTTATCTCTCATTTGCAAAGGCAGGTAATAAAATGAAACTAATCGACATGACCATAACTGAAGTGAAGTTCATCCTAGGAATGGGTCTTACTTCCTTTCTTATTATGAGCTATCCGTTTATCATAATGATTCTTCTTGGCCCGGCGTTTTCATCATCTCTCAATAAAATTGGCAACATACCAATCGCCATTTACGAAGATGGCTCAGGCAATACTGGCTCTATAACAAGCTCCATCATGCAAATTGACGGCATCAAGCTGGTGCGCGTTTATTCGGAGCCGGAACTGGTCTCAAAAGTCAGCGGCGGCGAGGTTCCGCTTGGGATTAAAGTCGGAATGGACGGGAACAGGCAGTCAGTTGTGCTTTATAGGGACCCGCAAAAGGGCATAATTGCAACCAACATGATTGTAATACTGGAGGAACTTCTCTCAGAGCAGAAAGGCATTATCGTTGCAAAATCAATAAATCAGCTTCAAGAAAGCCTTGCCAAAAGCACAAAGATTATCAAGCGGACCATGAAGGAATTTGGCAACTATAAAAATGAGATTTCAAATAGCAGGTTTGCCCTCAGTGCCCTTACAAACGACTTGGACGGCATCAGATCCAAGTTTTCATCTTCGTCCGCAAGGGTGGAGTCAATGAGGCAAAGCACCCAGTCTTCAAAGGCCACTCTAGCAGAATTCAGGTCTTCGATTGGGGACGTTGAAGCCCAGGTTTCCCAAATAGACTATTATGTAACGAGGATTGATGCTGCAGATGCGCGCCTTGTTTCAGTCTACAACATGATTTCCGACTTCAATTCCAAGCGCTCTGTCTATGTGGGCAAGATAGACTCTGCAAACAGCAAACTCAACAACTACAGGAACTATCTTTCGCAGGCCGAAAGCACGCTTCTGGCGGCAAGAAGCTCAACAAGCGACCAGAATTTGATTGCATCAATCAATTCCGCACTAAACTCCATTTCAAATGCCAAAAATGAGATTGTATCGGCGCAAAACGACCTTAATTCGGCAAGGTCGGACTTGATGTCGGTTGATGTGAACCGGTATTGGAATGAAGTAAGCGCAGCAAGAAATGAGCTGTCCGCAACCAGGGGCAACCTGCTTAACCTGAAGTCCCAGCTCAGCTCGGCAGCTTCCCTCTGGCGGGCAAAGGCGGACACATTGGAAGCGCAGCTAAACGAAGCCGATTCTGGGATTAATGAGCTTTCCTCAACTGCTTCTGATACAAAGGCATTTTTGGACAGGCTCTCACAGTATGCCTCTTCGGGAAATACTCAGCTTGACATTTGGGACAGAAGGATTGCAGAACTTCAAACTGCCTTTGGAAATGTGAATGAGGACTTGAGCGACATTTCAAGCTCAACAGACCAAAGCGAACTTTCCCCAATACAGTTTTCAAATGTCGAGGTAATCAGAAACTCCAACACCATTAACATTTTTTTCCCGGCAATAATGGGCATAGACATGATACTTGCATCTCTATTGCTTCCAATCATTGCGGGTGTGAGCATGAAAAACCAGGGTATGGACCAGCGCATCAGGGACTCATTTTTGGGTGCATTCAACTTCGTGGCAGGAAGGTTCATAGGAAACTATTTCATTAGCCTTCTGCAGCTGCTTATACTTACTGCTGTTGGCATTTTTGTGTTCGGCGTAGGCCACATCCAAAGCCTTGCCGGTGCAATTCTTGTCTTGCTCCTAGTGCCTGCGGTATTTACCTCATTTGGAATCCTTCTCTCGCTTTTTGTCAAGAAGGAAAGCACAGCAATACTCCTTTCGCTTTTAATCAGCATCCCATCCATCTTTCTTTCGGGCGCTATACTCCCAATAGAAGTATTGCCCTTCCCCTTTGACACCTTGAGCAAGGCCATGCCGCTTTACTCGGTCACAGGCGCTGTTTCGAAAACTGTCATCAAGGGTCTTGGAATTTTTGACAGCATATTCGAGATACTCTACCTTGCGCTTTTCTCGCTTGCATGCATCCTTTGCGCTTATGTTGTAAGAAAGATGCAGGAGTAAGCCGCCAGGGGCCGCAAACAGCCGTTTTTGCCTCAATTTGGATGAGGGCATGGGAATATAAACTCTGGCTCTATACCATAATGCAAAGTTCCCGCAAGGGGAAAAAAAGAATAAAAACGAGAGTGAAAAAAATGGGTTTTGAAGACGATCGTCGCGGTGGCGGCGGATACGGAAGAGGCGGTGGCGGCTATGACCGCGGACCGAGGGAAATGCACAAGGCTACATGCTCTGACTGCGGTCAGGAGTGCCAAGTGCCTTTCAAGCCATCAGAAGGCAGGCCAGTTTACTGCAGGGACTGTTTCACAAAACACAGGCCCCCAAGGGACTACTGAAACTGTTTAGAGATTGCGATTTCTAGGGTTTTTCAGGAACTAGACAATTTGCGGCTAATAGTTTGCGTCTTTTTTTCTTTTTTAATTTTTACCCAGCCTTGGCTTTCCGTTCCATGTTCAACTTCAAAATGGGGCCATTGGCGCTGCAATGAAAAAGCCTGCCCCTCTG
>VGKX01000117.1 GCA_016866895.1 Candidatus Parvarchaeota archaeon | reverse complement strand
TGAAATACGGCAATAGGTCAACTTTGTATCTGCGACTGTTGCAAAAGTGCTCGAAATCGCTGACTTTTTCAAGTGTTGCCTTGGCATCAGTGATTTTTTGCGTGATTGTGTTGATTTCCAGCTCAAGGGAAGTTGCCTGGCTTAGCTGTCTTTGAGCCTTGGCTTCATTTTCATCAGGCCTGGGGCCTGATTTGAAAGACTGAGTTTCCTGCCCATTCACAGGCTGCCGCAGCAAATCATATTCATTTGATTTTGCACGTAACTGGTTTTGCAGGTCATTTATTTTTCTTTTAAGTGAGGAGACGGCCAGAGTGGCATCAAGAATGACAAGCTGCGGCGAGACGGAGTTTTCAACAATAAATGATTTCTTGCCTCCAGCGTCTTTCTCAAGGGTTATTGAGATGCTTTGGACGGCAGCGCCCTTTTCATCAAGCCTTGTGAGGATAAGCTCCTTTCCGTCCTGCCCGCTTGCAGCAGTGTAGTTTCCGTTTTCAAGGCCCGCAAGGACGGGCCTGCCCTCTATAAACAGGGTGTTTTGGCTTACCAAAACCACTTGAACTTGCTCGTTTTTCTGTTCGCGAAGCGTGGGGCCGCCTGAAAAAGGCTGCTGGTCCTCATTGTTGCTTGCCACAGGCGCTGCTGCAATAACCTCGAGGCTTATTTTTCCCCCGTTGTCTTGTATTTGTGCCTGGCTTATCTGGGCAAACGGAACTTCAAGCGAAAAATTCTTTGCTTCTAGCCTTGTTTTGGAGCCAGAATGAAAGCCTTCGGGCCCAAAAACCAGCAAGGTTTTGGAGCCCGTGCTTTTTTCAGTGGCAACAAACGAGTTGCCATCTGCCTCAAGCCTTGAGTCTGTTGGAATTTGAAGCTGCACAAGTGCCGTGCCTGGCGCGTCCTTGAGCGAGATTTGGAGTGTTATTGCATTTGACTGCATCTGTGCTCCATCCTGCGGCTTGCCCGTTCCCATCAGCTCCAGTTTTTTGGCCTGCGCAACATAAGTCCTGCCATCAATCTCAAATTCAAGTGTGCCTGGCCTGACCTCCTGTTTGTGGATTGAATAGTTTGATGCCGCGGTAATGACTGTATGCACGGCGTCAATGACCTTTGTTTCCGTAAGCCTGGCAGCCTGCGCAGTGGCTTCAAGGCTCCGGCTTAAAATTTGTGCCGGGACAACAGTGAAATTCGCCGCCATAAATGATTTAATTGCCGTGTTGGAGCTTGACTTTTCAATGCCTTTTTCCATGAACTTGACACCTTCATCCTTAAGAAGGCCGGCAAGCCCTGGCCCTGTTGAAAGCAAATTGAGGAATTTGTTGCCTGCTTGCTGCTGCACCTGAGAGCCTGAAGCCTGGCCCTGTGTCTTTTCCTGCTCAAGCAGATTTTTTAGTTCCTGCTGCATGACTGCAAGGTTTTTGCCTGCAACAGTTGCGCCTTTTACCAAAAACAGGTGCTTGAGCGCCCTTGTCAGGTTTTCCCTGATTTGCTGGAGTTCTGCCTCGGTCAGATGGGAGTCTGAGAGATGGATTTTTATTGACTTTCCATTTACCTGCGTTTCAAGAAGCCTGTCTGCAGCAATTTTGGCCCTGGTTTGCGCGTCCATTTCAAGGTTCGGGAGTTGTGCTGCGCCCTGGGGGTTGCCCCCATAACTGCGCTTGGCTGCTGCTTGCCGACCTTCCGCAAGCTGGCTGTTTCCCTCCTGGCTTGCCGAATTGAGAAGTATGGAGAATTGCGATGAGATGTTTGAGGTTTTGGATTGAAATTCCGCCAGGTTAAAGTTGTGGTTAAACGCCTTAACAGCATTGTTGTATTTGTCAACTTCTGCACGCAAGGAGGAATAGGCCCGTGAGTCGATTTTGCCAAACTCATAAAGCGCCTCGAGTGTTTTGCTCAGTTTTTCCCTGTTGGCAAACGTAATCCCGCTGACATTTGAAGGGTCGTAGTCTGTTTTGTCTTTAGGCTCCAGGCTTGCATATTTATCGCTGCTTTTTTGAAGCCAGTCGGCATAAGTGACGGCCTTGGCAACATCAAGCTTTGCGCAAAGGGCATCTGCAGACTCTATTATTGAATCTAGGGGCTTTTGCGGATTTGCCGAATTGAAAAGGTCATAAGGATTGCGCCTCACATCCGATTGCAGCTGCTGCACGGCCTGCAATAGCTTTGAGTAGCCTTCTTTGTCGGCGTCTTGCAGGGCAAATGAATGTTTTTCAAGGAAATCAGCAATCCTGCCAATAGTTTCCTCTGCCTTGGCTCTGAGGTTTCCTGTTTCAAAGCCAAGGTCATTGTTTTTGTATCTGAGGGCGAGGGTTGCAAATATGGACTTTGCATCCGAAAAAAGAGGCTGGTGTTTTACGCTTAGGTTTTGAGTTTCTTCGTGGGCCGGGAGCATTGATGGAAAAACGTTTTGCTGCGCATGCGAGGGCAGATGGGCAAACATTGGTTGGTCTGCTGGCATGATGAATCACTTGCTCCAAAAACCTGATAGCGCATTTACTGGAAAGTGATTATTTGAGCATCCAGTGTATATATACTTGAGTAGGAGAATAAAGGCTTTGTAGTGGATTGTATTTTGCACAAAAGGACATTTGGAGGCTTGAAAAGAATTTTTGGCTGCGGCTATTCGTTTTTTAGTTTATTTCCTGTTATTTCTTTTGCGGCTTTCCTGAATATCCCAAGCATGGAATCTGCCTCAAGCTTTGAGATGCCTGAGCTTGCGACCATTGACTTGAAAGCCATTTTTATCTTGTGCGGGTTTCTGAGGCTTTTGGAATATGAGTCGGTTATCTGTGAAAAGAACCCGACAAGGCTAACAAGTTGTGCCTTGCTTGGCAGGTTTTTCTTGGTTGCACTTGGAGTGTGGTAGTGTTTTGGAGATTTGATTTTCTGCATTGATTTTATTGAAAGCGCATAGAGGACAACGGCAACTGCATGGGAAAGGTTCATTATCGGGTAGCTGTGGTGTGTTTCAATTTTCACAAGCAGGCTGCACATGTCAATCTCCTGCTGTGTCAGGCCTATGCCCTCCCTGCCAAACAGGATTGCGACTCTACCCTTGAAGTCCTTGCCTGCAAATTCGCAAAGGCCTGTTATGTGCCTTATTGTTTTTTTATGCCGCCTTGCCACGCCTGTTGTGCCAACTATGTGGCTGCACCCCCTGCACGCCTCTTCTATGCTCTGGCAAATTTTTGCGCCAGCTAAGATTGGCAACGCGTGCTTCGCAAATTTTTTGGCTTCAAAGCCAAGGGGGCAGGAAGGCTTGACTATGTAGAGGCTGCTGATGCCAAAGTTGGCAAGGCAGCGGCACACAGAACCGACATTTATATCATATTCCGGACAGACAAGAACGACGCGTATGTTTTTCAACAGACCCACCTTTATGGTTTTGTTGCCTCCAATACCGAAAGGGTCTCAAAAAAAACGGAAAGTTTTTGCAGCACCCTGACTTGCATGCCAAGCCTTTGAAGCGCGCTGACGGTCAGTTGCGTGTTGTCAAGGCTTGAGTCAAGCATCAGAAGCCTGCCGCCTTTGTTGAGATGCGGATGGAAAAGGCCCAGGAACCTGTCGATTACCTTCCTGCCATCCAGCCCGCCGTCAACCGCAAGATTTAGGGCTCCTTTAATCTTCTCGCTTCGCTGGGTTGGCAGGTATGGCGGGTTGAATATAATCCAGTCAAACGTAGAGCCAGAAAGTGCATAAAACATGTCTGAGATGAAAAACTCGCAGTTTTTCACGTTGTTGTTTTCCGCATTGCGCCTTGAGGCAAAAACCGCGTCTGGGTTAATGTCAACTCCGATGACTTTAGAATTTGGATTTGCCTTTGCGCACGCGATTGCCTGTATTCCACAGCCGCAGCCAACGTCGAGGACCTTGCCGGAAGTTTTTTTTGAGTATATTGCAAGCATTGTTGAGTCTTCGGACGGCTCGTACACTGACGAAGGCA
>VGKX01000116.1 GCA_016866895.1 Candidatus Parvarchaeota archaeon | reverse complement strand
GCTTGCAAAAAGCAGCCACAACCCCTCAAGCCTGCCACAAGGCGTAAGCCTGCACAATGCAGGGCACATACTTGGCTCGACCCAGATACTTGTTGAGACAAAGCAGGAAAGGTTTGTCTACACCGGCGACTTGAAAACAGAGGACTGCCTGATTGTCAGGGGCGCGGCGCCTATCGAGTGCGACACGCTTGTGATTGAGGGAACGTATGCAAACCCCCAAGCCAGGTTTGAGCAAAGAAATGAAGTTTACCAGCAGATGGCATACTGGGTTGAGAAAAGTTTTGCAGCCTCCAACCTGCTTTTTGGCGCCTATGCGATAGGAAAGGCCCAGGAGCTTGTGAAATTCCTAAACACATATTGCAAAATCACGCCTGTTGTTGATGGGGAC
Organism: Candidatus Parvarchaeota archaeon; assembly: GCA_016866895.1. Lineage (NCBI taxonomy): Archaea > Nanobdellati > Candidatus Parvarchaeota > Candidatus Parvarchaeota archaeon. The sequence goes on along the minus strand of VGKX01000116.1, from coordinate 3,568 downwards.
ATAGCACGGGCGTGCCAGGTTTACAAGTCAAACGGCATAGCCCTTGAATGGGCTGATGCCTCAAGCCAGCAAGGCCAGCAGGCGCTTGAAGGCGACTTTGTGGCAATTGTCCCGCAAAGCCGCATCGGAGGAGGAATTGCAAAGAAACTTGAGGCAGCGCATGGGGCGCCGATTAAGACTGCGGTTGCCACAGGCTGGGCTGCAACAAGAAAGTTCGGGACTGATGCTGCGTTTGCCCTTTCAGATCATGCAGACTACAACCAGCTTGTTGAATATGTGCTGGCTTGCAAGGCAAAAAAGGTCTATTGCACGCACGGAAACGAGCAACTTTTTGCAAGGGAGCTGCGAAAGCTTGGGATTGACGCGCACGCGGCTCCTGGAAGGCAATCATCTGAAAAACAGGAAAAAGAGCAGCCGCTGCAATCCACCCTTGAAAGCTGGAGCGAAAGTGGCTCGGAAGGCGCGTGCAGCTGTGGAGAAAACACGCAGCGCAGCCAGGCACTTGTGCTGGCACAGGCAACAGGTGGCGCCAGGAAAACATGGCATGGGCTCTAAGCCGCAATTATTTGCCGCACGCCTTTTTCAGCTTCTCGTAGTTCATATCGGAGATTTCAAATACAAGGTCAAAGTTGCCGCCAAGCTGGTCAAAGACATGGAGATTTGCCTTCACGCGGCCCAGGGGGAGGCTTTCCATCCTGTCCATTGACTTGACAAAGCCAAATGGGGACTTGATGCGATCATCCATGTGCCTGATTGAAAGACCGTTTTCGCAAATTGCTATTTCCCCTGCGCAGTCAAAGCCGCCTCGGTAGATGGGGAGCGTTTCAATTGTCCTTCCCAGCTGCGGGTCTGGTTGCGCCACATTCAACTTCATCGATAACACCTCTTGAGTTGCACTTGAACAAGGATTTGTTTTATAGAAAAGCTGATTTGCAGAAGAATTATTATAAATGCAAAAGTGCAAGGAGATTGCATGCGAAAGCCAAAGGGCGCGTGTTTTGCCAGGGAAGAGCGGTGCTTTAGGGGGCAGGCCGCACTTGAATATCTTGTCACTTACGGCTGGGCAATATTCATTCTCATTGTGATTATAGGAATAATACTTGCAACCGGGATATTTTCCCCGGCAAACTTCATGTCAGACGAGTGCAACTTCCAGCCCGATTTTCCCTGCAGCACATTTGTCCTTTATAACGATGAGACTGTAACCCCCACCCAAACAGTAGTCCTTTTCAATGCAACAAACGGATTTGGCTTTCCAATAAAAATCACCGGATTTGGCGCGACTGTGGCCGAAGGCTGGCCTGCGCCTACAGCAACCCTCATGCCTTCTGCAGGAACTGTCATCAGGCAGGGAGAGCCAATGGGCTTTTCAGCAAAATTCACGCCGCCCACCATCCCCTCGCAAGGCACAGTAAGGACAGTTTATGCCAACCTTACGTTTGTCAACTGCTACCTTGACACGGCAACATGCTCCGACCCGTCACTGCCAACCCACACGATTTCTGGAAGGATTACGGCAAGGGTTTTGACAAAGGGATAGGCAGGCGCACGCAGTGTGGCAAAAACCCTCCGATTTTTGGTATTTCTTATAAACTTTCTTCTTGACAATACAAGGCATATGGAATACCTTGCAAGGATAAAGTTCCGCGGCTTCAAGTCATTCAAGCGCGCGGAGGCTACTTTTTCACCAGGATATGTCGCCCTTGCAGGACCAAACGGGAGCGGAAAATCAAATGTCACGGACGGGATAAGGTTTGCCCTTGGCGAGATGGCCCTAAAGTCACTGCGGGCAAAAAAAGTCCCGGAACTTATCAACACAGGCTGCAAGCAGGCGGAAGTCGTGCTGTATTTTGAAGGCGAGCGCAAGCTTGAGGTGCGCAGGGCAATCAGGCCCGACGGAAAGATAGCATACCAGCTAAACGGCAAGGGTACAACCCGTACTGGGCTTTTGGAGGCATTGCGCCTTCATCGCATTGAGGCCGGAACGCACAACATAATCGCACAGGGGCAGGTCCAGCAGATAATAGAGATGAGTTCAAAGGAAAAGCGCGAGATAATAGACAGCGTGGCAGGCATCTCCGAATATGAGGCAAAGAAAAAGGAGGCGCTTGGGGAGCTTGAAAAAGTCGAGGGGAGGATTGGCGAGGCCAAAATTGTGCTTGCAGAGCGGGAGGGCTTTTTGGTGGAGCTTGAGCGTGAGAAGGACAGCGCGCTTGCATATAAGTCTGCGCAGGAAAGCCTCAGGGCTGCGCGAGGGACCCTTGTGTGCAGGGAGCTTGAAAAGCTTGAAAATGAATTCGAGTCAGTCCATGCAAGGATGATTGAGGGGAAAAAACTCCTTGAGTCAAAGCAAGCGCAGCTTTCAGGGGTGTCAGGGGAGCTATCCGAGCTTGAGGCCAAGCGAAGCGCCCTTTTCGAAAAGATAAACCAGCTTTCAAAAAAAGACTCGTCAATGCAGGCCATTGCAACCCTCAAGGCATCAATAGAGTCTGCCGGCACGGCAATTAAGGAAAAACTTGAGGCCGCGCAAAAGCTCGTATCTGGCATGAGGGGGATTGATGCAAGCATTGAGGAAATGCAGCAGGAGATGGGGAAAATTGAGGAAAAGGCGGCAGGCCTGAAGCTTGAGGCAGACAGGGTGCAAAAGGAGATTGACAGGTTTGACTCAAAAAGCAAGGAGGGCAGGCTGGGCGCGCAGATTGAGAACCTGAAAAGCGAGATAGGCATGATGGCAGCCCAGATTGAGCAGAAAAAGGAGGAGGCAGTGCGCCTGGATGCCGAAATATCAAAAATAGAGGAGCTTGCAAGGTTCAGAAGCGAGGAGAAACAGAGGCTTAGCGTGCGGGGGGGCAGCCAGGAGGTTGATGCCCTAAAATTCACAAACGAGCTTGAGACGCTAAAAAAAGACATTGCATCCCTAACTGCCGAGATAGACAAGCTTTTTGCAAAGGAAAAGCAGACGAACAAGGAAGTGCCTGAAATTGAAAAAGAGCTTCTTTTGGTCAGGGAAAAAGTCACAGTGGCAAGGGTCAGCGCCCAGGCATCTGGCACAAGCCCGGCCCTTGTTGCAGTAAAGGAGATGAGGCAATCTGGGGCAGTCAGGGGGATATACGGAACCGTTGGCGAGCTGATAAAATTTGAGGAGGAGCATGCAACTGCAATAGAGGCTGCGGCAAACGTGAGGCTCAATTACATAGTAGTTGACAGCATTGAGGTTGCAGGAAAGGCAATTGACTACCTCAAGCAAAGAAAGGCCGGCAGGTGCACTTTCATTCCGCTTGACAAAATCAGCCCCGGCGGGCTTGAGCAGGCAAACTCAATGAGAAAAGCTGAGGGTGTCATGGGGCCGCTTCTTGATTTTGTAAGGTTTGAGGCAAAATACTATGGCGCAATGGCATACGTGTTTGGCGACACTGTTCTAGTCGAGTCATTTGCGGCTGCAAAAAAAATCGGCCCTGGCAAGATAAGAATGGTGTGCACAACAGGGGAGCTGTTTGAAAAATCAGGGACGGTGTCGGGAGGGTTTACAAGGCCAGTTGCCTTTGCCCGCTCAACCCTTGAAAAGCTT
>VGKX01000115.1 GCA_016866895.1 Candidatus Parvarchaeota archaeon | reverse complement strand
GACAAGTGAGGCAATACGAAAGTTGATGGACTTGTCGCCAAAAATGGCACACGTAATTAGAAGGGGAAAGGAGCTTGATATTCCATCTTCGCAAGTTGTGGTCGGGGATTTGGTTGTTGTGAAACCTGGCGAGCGCATTCCTGTTGACGGAGCGGTTGTGGAGGGAAATTCAGCGGTTGACGAAAGCCTGGTCACAGGAGAGAGCATTCCTGTTGAAAAGATAAAAGGGAGCAAAGTGATTGCAGGCTCAATAAACAAGCATGGAAGTTTTACATTCAAGGCATCCAAGGTTGGCGCAGATACGGTTCTTGCACAGATAGTGAGGCTTGTTGAAGAGGCGCAGGGAAGCCGCGCACCCATACAGCGCTTTGCAGACACGATAAGCGCATACTTTGTGCCAGTCGTGGTGGTCATTGCAGCACTTACATTTGCCTACTGGTATTTCATTGCCGCCGCATCCTTCTCATTTGCCCTGATACTTGCGGTTTCTGTGCTTGTGATTGCCTGCCCCTGCGCGCTTGGGCTTGCAACGCCGACAGCCATAATGGTTGGAACCGGCATTGGTGCACAGAGAGGGGTTCTTATCAAAAATGCCGAGGCACTTGAGCAGATGCACAAAATCAATGCAATAATTTTCGACAAGACTGGAACAATAACAGAAGGCAGGCCAAAAGTCACAGACATTGTGCCAATTGCAAAGGTTTCGCAGGAGACCTTGCTTTTCCTTGCTGCAAGCCTTGAGAAGCCCTCCGAGCATCCGCTTGCAGAGTCAATAGTGAACGAGGCAAAGTCGCGCGGGATTCAACTTTCAAAAGTGCAGAATTTCAAAAACATTCCGGGAAAAGGGGTGAGTGGAAAAATTGGCAAGGATAATTATTTGGTTGGAAGCTTCAGGCTGTTTGGAGAGATTAAAGGCAAGGCACTTGTAGCATCGCAAGCACTTGAAGAGCAGGGAAAGACTGCCATGTTTGTAGGATTGGGCAAGCAGATTATAGGGATAGTTGCAGTTGCCGACCAAGTCAAGGCAACTTCAGTGCAGGCGGTTGGCGAACTTTCCAAGCTTGGAATAGAGAGTTTTCTTATTACCGGGGATAATGAGAGGACTGCAAATGCAATAGCCAAAAAAGCTGGCATTGCAACCTGTTTTGCACGCGTATTGCCTGAGGAAAAGGCGCAGTATGTGAAAAAACTGCAGGAGCAAGGCAAGACTGTTGCAATGGTCGGTGATGGCGTGAATGACGCTCCGGCACTTGCGGCTGCCAACATAGGCATTGCGATGGGCTCTGGAACAGATGTGGCGATGGAATCGGGAAGCGTTGTGCTGATGCGCTCCGACCCTATGGACGTGCCTCGTTCGATACGGCTTGGCAGGGCCACAATGAACAAGATTAGGCAGAACATGTTCTGGGCGCTTGTGTATAATGTGCTTGGCATACCGATTGCGGCAGGAGTATTGTACACAACAACAGGATGGCTGCTCTCGCCCATTATGGCAGGTGGGGCAATGGCTCTCTCGAGTGTTTCGGTAGTGACAAACGCACTGACCCTAAAGTGGATTAAGCTTTAGGAAATTGTCTGGTTGATGGTTTGTCTAGTGGACGGCGGATTCGGAAAAAAATTTGGTGATTTGTATGGGATGGTTGTTGAATATGCTTATGTGCCATTTGGCGCAGGCACGCTTGCAGTAGGCACTGTGCTTGCATTTGTGATAGGTGCAGTTGTCGACGCGGTGTTTGCAATGATTTGGAACAGGATGGAAAAGAAGTAGAAAATGCCGTCTCCTAGAAACCCATCATCTGGAAGCTTGCGATGATGGCATCCAATGCAGGGCGGTCAAAACCCACAATAGTGCGGCCGTTGATTTCTATTTGTGCCATTTCGTATGCGGCTTTCTGATCAGATGCCACATTGACTTCTACATAAGCGATTCCCTGCAAGTCGAAGTATCTTTTAGCCTGCACGCAGTAGGGACAGGTTGGCGTAGAGTAGATTTTCACTTTCAAGCCGAATTGTTTTTTTGCCTGCACTGCACCCTTGTCACTTTGAGCAAGTGTGGATTCGAATTTTTTCCTTCTTATTTCTTCAAGTTCTGCATCTGTTTCCATGCACATAACACCTGGATTGTCCTGTTTAGTTAATATCAATGCCAATTATTAAATACGGTTGAGGGAAATAAATTTATGGCAGGCGACCCAGTAGAAAAATTCAAGGCGGTTGAGGGACTTGGAGTGACAAGGGAGCTTTGCTTCCAGATAGCCCCATCGGTGCGAATTGCACTTGGCGAAGAGTTTGGCATGCCGCTTGGTACAGACATCACAAAAAAGCTGATTTGGGTTCTGCGAAAGCTTGGGGCAAAGCACGTGTTTGACACGCCTCTTGGCGCCGATATTATAGCAATTGAAGAGGCAAACGAGCTGAAAAAAGCCATTGAAAATGGGGGCCCGTTCCCGCTTTTCACATCCTGTTGCATTGGCTGGATGATTTATGCAAAAAACACCCACCCGGAACTTGAAAAAAATATTTGCACCCTCGTGTCGCCTGAAATGGCGTTGGGGGCTGTTATAAAAGAGTACTTTGCAAAAAAGCTTGGGATGGCAAGTGAGCCGCTGGTTGTTTCCATAATGCCCTGCGTCCTCAAGGAACAGGAAACGCACTTTGAAATGGCAAATGGAAAAAAGTACGTAGACTACGTTTTCACAACACGCGAGATTGCAAAGGTGATTAAGGAAAGGGGGCTTGATTTGGTTTCTGCAGGCGAATCCGAGTTTGACACAGTCGAGGGCAGAGGCTCTGGAGAGGGGCTTGTGTTTGGTGCAAGCGGAGGGGTGACTGAAGCTGCAGTGCAAAACCTCGGCAGGCTTTTAGGCCAGCCTGTTGAATTCAAAAAATTTAGAGGCGATGAGGCGATTAAAACAGCGCAGGTAACAGTGGGCGGGCACAAGCTAAATATTGCATGCGTATGGGGCCTTCAAAATGCCAATAAGATAATTGATGAGATGAAAGCTGGAAAGACATACCATTTTGTTGAAGTCATGGCTTGTGCGGGGGGATGCGCAGGTGGTGGTGGGCAGCCACAGCCAAGCAATCTTGAGAAAATTCGGCTTAGGGCGCTTGCACTAAGGCAGCAGGCAGACTTGTTTGCAGGCAACTCAATCCAGAACCCAAAAGTAAATGAAATATACCGCTCATTTTTTGCCGATGTAGGCTCAAGCAAAGCAAGGGAAATGCTGCATTTGAAAAACGGGCATGAAAAAATGGATGAGCATGCATCGGCATCCTGCCACAGCCCGCACATATTGCTACACGACATTGACTAGAGGCAAGAAAAAGACCTGTGTTTGAACCTAAGTGCAGGCTGGACAGGCAAGCGAAAAAAAGCATTGGATTTTTAGCTATTGCCAGATTGCCTCTTGTAAATTTTTATCGCAGTAAATGCAAGTGCGCAACCCGCAAGTGCAGTGAAAAATTGAAGCGCGCCCATTGCATCTAGGATTGGCCGCGGGATAATTGCAAGTGCAAAAAGCAAGCTTGCTGATAAATAAAGCAATGCAGTTTTGGCAAACGCGGCCAGGACCGCCACAAGTGCAAAGCTGTGCTTTGCTTCAACATAAAATTTTTTGAAGGCAAGGATTATGATTGCGTTGCCAAGCCAGATGAAGGGCAGCATATAGGCAATAAAGATTGAAAAGGGGCCAAACAAAAGCCCGTTTGCAATTGTTGCAAGCCCGGGCAGGAAGACAAGGTAATATGGCTTGTTCCCCCCAAGCGTCAGCGCCCCAAGCACCAAAACGGCATTGACAATTGAACCAGTAAGCGGCTGCGGGGATGGAAAAAAGAAGGGGACTGCGAAAATGAAAAGCGAGAAGAGGCAGAAAAACAGGTTTTCATTTGCTAAAGCAACTAAGCTGTCGCTTATCCCAATGTTTTTGTCGACTTCGTAGTATTTTGTGTCGCTTGATTTTTCA
>VGKX01000114.1 GCA_016866895.1 Candidatus Parvarchaeota archaeon | reverse complement strand
TTTCTGGCACCTATACAACTCAGGCTCCGTTTTGCGGTGCAAGCTGCGTAGCATGCAAAACAGTTTGTGACAACGAATACCAAGCATGTTATCTTGTTTGTGATGGGGACACAGACTGCATTGCCTCATGCCAGGCTGCCAGTAACACATGCAAGTATCATTGCCCCTTGGACACCACTTATATCAACTCACCGCGTCTTGTTTTTGATGGCAACGACCCGACCACACACGTCAGTACTAATAATATGGCATCTATTAGGGCAAAAATCCCAATGCTTGATGCGTGCGAAATTACGAATGCAAACATCTCAGTTACCGATGCCGGCAACCCGGGAAATGATTTTCGTGTCAAAATTCTTGGTACTAATTCCTGTGAAAATGATGGCGCAAAAAAAATCAATCTTAAGACTTTTGGCATCTGCGAGCCGTGCACCACTGCTACAATGGCCCAGGAAAAAATAGGGGCAACATCCAACTACTGTCCAATGGCCTGGCAGTCAAACAACTTCCCGCAAGACCCGAATCTTGCCAATGCAGGGAACAACTGGTACAATAACGGCCATGGCGGGAATGCATACAACAACCTGGGCACTGTTGGCAACAGCCGTGCAATAAGGCTTTGCAAGCAGGCAGAATGGGATGACTGCGGCGGGCATGACGAGGAAGACAGGTCATGCGACTCTGCAAGCTCTCTTTGCGGCGGCTACAGCTGCCAAAAATACGGCGGCTGGCCAACCCTTACCCCAGAAGTCACCTACATGCGAGAAAAGCTCAAGGCCTATCTTACCTCAAACATACTTCCAATCATTGACATGGGGGATATTGGATGGTCTCCGTACCGGCGACCCTATATAGATAAAAATCCAAATTCCAATTTAGTCAAATACCCATGTGAAAACTCCTACGAAATCATGTCGGGCTTTTATCGGCACAGCCATACTGTATCGGGGACTTCTTGCGCCCAAAATTACCATACCTCCTATGACAGCGCTCCGGAGTGCGCAAACGATTCAGTGTCTATTATTTCACCTCCGCTAATCTACCATGATGGCAATGACTGCACACTGACCAACGCGTTTTTCAAGGAGGGCCTCGGGCAGCTTGGGACAATGGTTGTGAACGTGGGCGAAGTGCCGCAAGCAGGTTCAGGGGGGGATGCTGCAAGGGCTGACCTTCTCAAAAAAGCCCAGGGCGCAAGAGGGCAGTGCCCTAACTGCCTTGTGGGCGTCCATGTTTCTGGAAGCGGTGTTTCAACCGATGCAGAAAACATCAACAAACTAAACAAACTGTTTGGCTGGCAGGATTTGGGGCCATATTCAGCATCCTATAACTTTACGGCACTTGACAGCATTGATTTGGTGTTCATTGACTTCTATCCTCATTCATATACAAGCGAAAATCCGCTTCTTTGCTCAGACCCGGTTTCAATCCTAAGTAAGCGCATGAACTTCACGCGCACGCTTCTGAATCACTATCAAAAACCCTCCCTAATCAATCATTTCAACATAAACGAAAGCGCCATACCGGATTCAGTAAGCACAAATGCCAATGAGCTGGAAGTTTATTTTTGGAACTCAGATACGAGCACTTACAGGACCGGTGATGGCAATCCTATATTAACTTCATCAGGCACCCGCATTGGGACGTATTATGTTACAAATGGCTGGGTGAGTGACTGCAGCGGCCACAGTGGGAATTACTTCGGCGATGTTTCTCTTGTGTTTGACCCAAGCGTTGTTCAGCATGCAAGTGCCAATATAACTGGAGTTTACTCTGACGACGGCTACAAAATTTGGCCTGACGACAACAACAATGTAATACAAAATGGCTGGACCTGCGACTCTGGCTCGCAAGGCTGGTTTAGCTACAACAGTCCTACATACAGGTATTGGGGCAACACAGCTTCGCAAGTATGGTTCTACCGCGTCATTGACAATCATCCGCCCACGACGCAGCTCAACTTACGGTTCCGCGTAGCCTACCAGCCTGTAATTTCAGACACCTGCTGGGCGCCTGACAACATGGAGCGTATGATGAGCTACATGTTCAACCAGACAAGCGAGATGGTCGGCGCTGGAATAATCGGCGTCATGTATGACAAGTGGGACACTGACTGGAGCGGGGCTGCTGACGGGCGGGGCCTGAGGCTAAAGCGCGCCGGCGGCGAGGACACGCAGGGGGACAAGTTCTGCTCTTTCCAGGTAAACTCACGAAAAGTCCTTGGCCTATCCACAAACACCTTTTTCCAAAAAGTCTATCCGGCCGCTGCTTGCACCTGCCAAAAATGCTCGGACTTGGACATACGGGCAGGCAAGTGCAATCCGACTTGCTTAACCGGGGCCACCTGCACAGGGGTTGCAAATACTGATGGATACAAGTGCCCTGACAACTGCTACACAATACAAACCTGCCCTCTTTGCTCAACTTCAGCAAGCACCTACACGTGCGTAACGCAGACTGATTCTGGCAAAACCACAAGGCCTGTTGCAGCAAACACGCTCACCTCTCCGATTTACGGGAACATAATTGCAAGCCTGCCGCAAAAGTGCTGCATACAGGAAACTCTGCCTGATGACTCAAAGCTGAACTACACGTTTGTTAAGTCTGAGGCTACAAGGCAGAGAAATGCGCTTGTAATTTACCCCAAGGATGGAAACCCGCTTGCCGACTGCGCCTCAAACCCCGCAGCCCTTGACACGCAGGCATGCGGCTTTAGCCTTCCGCTGACCAAGGCAAAAATAACTTGCTATTAAACAAATGAAATATGCGCATAATTTAGCCCGGTTGCAGTCAACCGAAAACTTCTGGCTTTGTTTGAATGGCAAAACTTTGGGAACAAAACTGAAAATGGCTGGCTTGGTTTGAATGGCAAAACTTTGGGAAAAAAAATCCTGGCAAAGCGCACCTATGCTTGTCCTTCTCTTGGCTTTATTTCTTACTCCCAGCCAGGTTTTTTCTCAAGTCGTAAATCCGAATTTGTGCCCCATCCCCCAGTTCAACTCATATCTGATGGCGTTTGTGAGCACTGAAACCTCTACAGTTGACGCCTACTCGTTTTATGACAACGGCTCTGCAAGGGTCCCACTTGCTGGGGAACCGATTTATGTAATAAAGAGAAACCCGAACGACAACTCTATCACAAGCATCTGCAAGGACAAATCAGATGCGCAAGGGAAAATCTCAACCACGTTTGACCCAAACGCTGCAAACTGCACGCAGTTCACATTTTTGCACTGCATTGACTCAACTTCAGACTGGCTTTTGCGCGACTGCATTTCAAACGAAAGCGTCAGGCGCATTGACCCGTCTTACGTTGTCCAGATTTCAAACCCGCCTTATGCTCTTTTCCAAAGGATTCCTTCGTGCTCTGGAGCTGCCTACACTCTCCCGCTTCCCAAAAACTACAGCTCTGCAGTGGCTGAAACCCAGTACTGCAACCCAAACAAGGCAAGTGCAAAAGAAGCCTTGTGCTGGCCAATACTTCTTATCTTCGGACTATTAGTTGGCGCCATGTTTGCCATTGGCAGAAATCCCCTGCATTCATTTGATTTGTCAGCCCCCCGCTTTGACAGGGGCAGGCAGTACCAGATGCGCAACATGAACGTGTCCTTCCAGGTTACGCCAATCCTTGGCATTGCCTTCGAAGCTGCAGGCCTTCAGACATCTGATGGTAAGGGGGACAAGAAAACTGACAAGATGGAGGATGCAGGCTTTTCAGTAGGCAATGTATTTTCTGGAATTGGAACAAGGCTGTTAAATGCGGTTATGGCAAACACGCTTGGGATAAAGCCTGAGAAGAGGGAAGACGTCAAGGACGAAAACGGCAATGTTGTTGGCACAAAGGACAAGAAGGGAAACGTATTTGGCCTGGACGGCAAGCAGGTAGGCACAGTTGACAAGAAGGGGGACGTAAAGAACCTTAAAGGTGAGCTGGTCGGCGGGCTTGGAACTGCAAACATATTTTCTGGTGCCGGGGCATTCAAAGGCAAATCCTTTGCAGATGCAGTAAGTGAAACAAGTCAGTCTCG